>CAYVGQ010000194.1:0-2871 GCA_964450295.1 uncultured Phascolarctobacterium sp.
CCTTGAATTCCCCAAGGTGATGGGAGCGCAAGCTCTTTACTTGCTTTAGATATTATTTCGCCGTATTAAGAAAAACTCCTGCAAAAAAACAGCAAAAAACTCGCATGTCTCAAAAAGTTCACATGCGAGTTTGCAACTGCTAATAATGTAACACTTAGCAGCATAAATATTATTTTGCTCGACTATTAAAGAATCTTAGACAAAAAACTACGTGTCCGTTCTTCTTTGGTGTGTAAAAATACTTCTTGCGGTGCGCCCTGCTCCACGATGACGCCACCGTCAACGAAAATCACTCTGTCGCCAACTTCACGCGCAAAGCCCATTTCATGAGTTACAACAGCCATTGTCATACCTTCTTGAGCTAAACTTTTCATTACATCCAAGACTTCATTAATCATTTCCGGATCTAAGGCCGAAGTAGGCTCGTCAAACAAAAGGGCTTTAGGTTTCATCGCCAAAGCTCGCGCAATGGCTACACGTTGCTGCTGACCTCCTGAAAGCTGTTCCGGATAGGCATTGGCTTTGTCAGCCAAACCAACTTTAGCAAGCAATTCATGAGCAATTTTTTCAGCCTCAATGCGACCAAAACTGCGAACCTTCATTGGCGCCAACATAAGATTCTCCAGCACTGTCATATGCGGGAATAGGTTAAAACGCTGAAAAACCATCCCAACTTCTTTTCTTATCTCATTGATATTAGCTTCCCCCGTCAAAGGAATACCATCAATAACTATGCTGCCGCTACTTGGCTCCTCCAAATAATTGATGCAACGCAACAATGTGCTCTTGCCGCTGCCGGAAGGTCCAATGATAACTACTACTTCCCGTTCTGCAATCGTCAGGTCAATGCCTTTTAATACCTCTAAACTGCCATAATTTTTTCTAAGGTCCTTTATTTTAATCATTTCCTGATTCATTTAGTCTCGTACCTCCGTTCCAGCACACTTACGAGACGTGCAACGGTAAAGGTCATAATCAAATAAATAACCGCCACTGCCATCCAAATCTCCAACGAAGCATAAGTACGCGCGATAATTAATTGTCCGCGACGAGTAAGTTCTTCAAACCCAATAACAGAAACCAAAGAGGAATCCTTCAGCATCGCTATAAATTCATTACCTAACGGAGGAATTATTCTCTTAAAAGCCTGCGGCATAATAATATAACGCATCGTTTGAGTCCAACTCATTCCTAAAGAACGTCCTGCTTCCATTTGACCTTTATCAATGGACTGAATACCTGCACGGAATATTTCAGCGATATAGGCACCACTGTTGATAGAACAGGCAGAAATAGCAGCAAAATACGGATCAACGCGATGCCCAATAATACCCGGCAAAGCAAAATAAACTAAAAATATTTGTACAAGCAACGGTGTGCCACGTATAAAATCAACATAACAATTGGCCAGATAACGCACCGGTTTAATACTGGCTAGACGTGCAACACCCACCGTCATGCCTATCAAAAGGCCAAACCCTACGCTAAGAGCCGTAATTTCGACAGTAATAACAGCGCCGGCCAGCAGTAACGGCAAAGCATCCCAAATCATGCTGAAATTAATATCCATGCATTTTGTCTTCCTTTCGTTATCAGCTCTTCAGAACTTAAAAATACGGAGTACACCACCGTCACCGTTGATGTACTCCGCATCTAGATATGACTATATTATTTCTTCACTTCACCAAACCAGGTTTTGTAAATCTTGTCATACTCGCCGTTTTTCTTCAATTCGGCCAGAGCTTTATCGATTTCAGCAGCTATCTTATCATTGCCTTTTTTTACTGCGATGCCATATTCCTCGGCTTCAAGTACTTCGCCAACAGTTTTAGCATCAGCGTTACCGCCTTGTGCTAAGTAATAACCAACTACCGGACTATCATTAATAACTGCATCAACGCCGCCATTTTTTAATTCCAGAGCCGCTTCGGTATTAGTGTTAAAGGCTGTAACTTTAGCATCTTTAATGCTTTCAGCTTTAGCTGCACCGGTTGTTCCTATCTGCACGGCAATTTTTTTGCCGGCCAAATCTTCGATACCTTTAATACTATCGTTATTTTTCTGTACCATAACAATCAAGCCCGATTTGTAATAAGGTGCGGAGAACAGCACCGCTTCCTTACGTTCAGGTGTAATGCTCATACCGGCGATTACAACATCAATATTGCCGGAGCTAAGCGCAGGAATCAAAGCATCGAAACCCATATTCATGATTTCAGCTTTATAACCCATTTGTTGGGCAATTGCACGAATTAGGTCCATATCAAAACCAGTATACTCTTTAGACCCTTCTTTTTGAAACTCAAACGGTGCAAATGTAGGTTCAGTGCCTACCCGAAGAACTTTTGCAGAATCAGCTTTTTTAGCTTCTTCTTTACCGCCACAGCCAGCAAGCATTAAAGACATCGCTGCCAATACGGCCATTGCTACCAATAAATATTTTTTCATTTGCCAACCTCCAAAAAATTATCTGAGCCGAAACCCCACATACAGCCCTTTATATCTTTTTATTATATAACTAAAATTAATCAGAATCAACCTAAAGTTATAGCAATCTTACCTCTTTTCATCATTAAAACTCGTTTTATTGCATAGTTTCCGAAACTTAGCCGAGTTTAGCAGTCAATTTATCGTTTTCTTTTTTTACTGCAGTGCCATTTTTTCAGCATTCATCACATTTTTTAAAACCTTCCCAAACATTAACGAAATTTACCTAGCTGTTTGGTGTTTTACTCTTATCGCAGTACTGACACGGACAGATAAAAAGCACCGTTGTTTTTTAACAACGGTGCTTTTTCGCAGACAACTCAGCTGACCTGGTTTTCGCCCCCACACTCGCCTGCTGGGGGGGTCGCTCCTAAGCCTTTACGG
>CAYVGQ010000195.1:0-2803 GCA_964450295.1 uncultured Phascolarctobacterium sp.
GGGTACAGATGGTGCGAGTACACGATGTGCAGGAAAATCTACGGGCAATAAGAATGTTGGAGGCGATCTTATGTCCGTCGCATATATAGCGCTTGGCAGTAATTTAGGTGATAAAGAAGCAAACTTAAATCAAGCACTGCATTTACTGCAGGAACAAGGATTAAAAATAATTGCTGTATCAGGATTTTTAAATACGAAACCTTATGGTGTAATTAATCAACCGGACTTTGTTAATGCTGCGGTCTGTATTGAAACAACGCTTCCTCCGGAGGCGCTGTTGGAACTGCTTTTACAGACAGAGCAGAAAATGGGTAGAGTAAGACTACGACATTGGGGAGAACGGAATATAGATTTGGATCTTTTGTTATACGACGATCTTATTTATCACAGTGCAAAGTTGACGCTACCGCATCCTGATATGCACAATAGGTTATTCGTTTTAAAACCGCTGGCAGAAATAGCTGCGGCTAAAATACACCCAGTGTTCAAAAAAAGCGTCGAAATACTCTTAAAATCTTTGACGTGCGGGAGATGAAGACAATGAATTGTTGCGCCAACCTAAGTAATTTGGTTATTTACAGAGCGCTATTAGCGGATCCAATCATTAATGCTTTACGCAAGCCCAAGGAGTTTTTTGCTCCTGAATTGGAAGGACTACTGCTGATTGCAGCCGAAGAAAATGGCTTTACAGGAATTATTCCTCTTGAGTATCTGCTTTCAGCCATTGTACATGAAAACAATATTTTTTCTTCTGTTGCTGAAAAAAATGGCGGTAAAGTAGGAGAAGGTTTGGCATGTGCTGCCGCACACGATGTTTTAATCATGCGCGAATTTGCAGACGATGTTTTTACGCGTTACAGAAATCATACGCTGCTGGGCAATTATACGCCAACGGTGTTTAAACCATTGCCTGGACGCAATAAGCTAGAAAAAATCTTTTTACATGCCAATGGTGATGATAGCGCTCGTCTGGCTGTAGGTGTTCTCTGTCGTTACTATAATGACTATGGGTATGGGGCAATGCTTGATAACGGTGCTTTTGCCTGGGATGGAGAAAGTCAAAGATTAATCGGAACAAAAAATTATTCTGCGATGACCTTCAACGAACTCTATGGCTATGAATATCAGAAACAGGAACTGATTCGCAATACAGAAGCTTTTCTGAGCAATAAGCCGGCTAATAATGTACTTCTATTTGGGGATCGCGGGACTGGAAAATCATCATCCATTAAAGCTATCGGTAATAAATTTTTTGCACGAGGGTTGCGTATGGTTGAAGTTAAGCGTCAGAATTTTGCACAACTGCCAAAGGTGATGCAGGAGCTGAGCTGTTGGGGTAAGAAATTTATTGTAGTTTTAGATGATTTGTCATTTGAAGAAT
This sequence comes from uncultured Phascolarctobacterium sp., assembly GCA_964450295.1. Taxonomy (GTDB): domain Bacteria; phylum Bacillota; class Negativicutes; order Acidaminococcales; family Acidaminococcaceae; genus Phascolarctobacterium. The sequence continues at coordinate 1,382 of CAYVGQ010000195.1, forward strand.
TTGAAGTTGAATATAAAACATTGAAATCTATTTTAGACGGAGGATTGGAAGTAAAGCCGGATAATGTTTTATTCTATGCCACTTCTAATCGCCGTAACATTGTCAAGGAAATGTGGCAGGATCAGAATATGAATGAACTGCACAGCCGAGACAGTATCAATGAAAAAATCTCTTTAGCTGATCGTTTTGGCATAAAATTATTTTTTGATTCTATGGATCAACAGCAGTATTTTCAATTGCTGGAAAATAAGGCTGCACTAGAGGGACTGGACATTAGCAAAGAAGATTTGCGCGCTGCTGCAGTAAAATGGGAAATGAGTCATACAGGACGTAATGGCAGAATTGCACGACAACTACTTGACTATTTGCACTGCAGATCCTAGGAGAAAAGATGACAATGGTTGATTTGAATAAAGAAAAAATTATAAAAAGATTTGCTAATTATGTTGTTTGGGATACTAGTTCAGATGATCGCTCTAAAACTTTCCCTAGTACCGGTAATCAGTTAGAGCTAGCTAAATTGCTAAAAGAGGAGCTTATAACTTTAGGATTGCAGGAAGTTGTTTTGACGAAATACGGTTACGTGCTGGCTACGTTGCCGGCTAATACCGATGCAGAACGGCCTGTTATCGGATTGATTGCTCACATGGATACCAGTAGTGAGGCTTCCGGATTTAATATAAAAATGCAGGTGCATCCTGCATATACTGGTGGTACGCTGCAATTATGTTCTGGTATTGAAATCTCGCCACAAGATTTCCCGGAACTCAAAAAGTATATCGGACAAGAAATAATTACCTCTGATGGTACTACTTTACTTGGTTCTGATGATAAAGCCGGTATTTGCGCAATAGTTTCAGCCTGCGAATATTTGTTGCAGCATCCGGAAATAGAACATGGGAAAATACGATTGGCTTTTACCCCTGATGAAGAAATCGGGCGAGGGACGGAATATTTCCCTTTAGCGGAGTTCGGCGCTGACTTTGCTTATACAGTGGATGGAGGAGCAATTGGTGAGTTGAACTATGAAACCTTTAATGCCTGCAATGCTACAATAATTTTTAATGGTATTTCGGTCCATCCTGGTTCTGCAAAAAATAAGATGCGCAATGCTGTAACGATGGCCGCTAAATGGCAACAACTATTGCCTGAGGGAGAGCGTCCAGAATATACGGAAATGTATGAAGGCTTCTATCATAGTCTACGAATAAGTGGAGGTACTGATAAAGTAGAATTGGAGATGATTTTGCGCGACCATAATAAGCATAAGTTGGAAGAGCGCAAAATGATGTTATTAAAAATGACAGATTATATGAATACAGAATACGGTACTGGGAGTGTAGTCTGCCGGCTTGAAGATGTCTACCATAATATGAAAGAATATATTATGCCGGTTTATGAGATTGTTGAAAGAGCGGAAAA
>CAYVGQ010000196.1:0-797 GCA_964450295.1 uncultured Phascolarctobacterium sp.
TTACTTTTTTACCATCTGGATAGTATGTATTTCCCCAGCCAATAGTTGGAATTTCTTTGATGCACGAATGTGCCTCTAAAGCAAGCTCTATTGCTTCCTTAAAAAACGGTACTTGAAAACCCGCAAAATTTATTTTAGTATCGGGGTGTAACAAAACTTTTTCCTTAAAAGGACTTTCATAATGCCCGTATGCCATAAGCGTCCCGTCATCTTTGATACCAACGCCAATCCCACCCGAAGATAAATTGTCTACAGGTCCGCTCAAACTTGTCCCAATACGAAGTACCGCTGCAAAAACAGAAATTCTATCACCGTCAGAAAAGGTTACACATCTAATTGTATTGATACTGCCGGAATATAATTTCGCTAAAATTTCATGATTTTTAACACCTCTTTGTAAAATATATTCTTTATCCTGCCACTGCTTTTTTACTTCTTCTAACATCTCCATTGATTTGATGCATTTCACCTCGTGTCCACCGAAGCCCAAAGTCTGTTTGCAAAACAAACCATCTTTAGATAAAAGTTCTTGCACATCCACTTCCTCTAAAAGATCTCTTACACCATTCTTATAATGTTCAAATACTTGCGGATGAGGCAAATGATACTTTTTGCAAAAACAGTAAAAGCAATACTTATCTTCAATAAATTTTAATAAGTCATCATATTTAGATACCGCTCGTATTTTTGTTATATCATTCACTCTAGTTCTAAGGCTTAAAAATGTATTTGGCTCAGAATTAACAAGATCTAAACCATAAAGGCAATAATCGCAGTTTACTCTGCCAACAATTGTA
>CAYVGQ010000196.1:807-2764 GCA_964450295.1 uncultured Phascolarctobacterium sp.
AGTCACTAAAGTTTTTCGCTGCATCCCAGAATAGCAGCAGGGTTGACGCAAAACATCAATCAGCTTTTTGAATTCTTTGAAAGTTAATTTCATCAGAATTTTCCCCTTTTTAAATGCCACCAGAAAGAGTGGTGTTTTTTCTTGGCACATCCGCCACTAACTACAAAATCTAACATCTTTAATTGTTCTTTAGTTAAAGTATCATTTTTTTCTGCATATCCAAGTACTTCTTGCCAAATATATAACTGATTCGTATAAATATTCTTTATATTCTTATCCATTTCTTGATAGGCCTTTAAACTAAAAGCAGAAATTTCACCTGCACCAACTGCCAAAAAGTTGAACATCGTTCGCATACATTTTTCACATTGCCCACAATTCGAGCTTTGATCTTCCCCCTGCCAGCATACCCTGAGATTTTTTAAACCTACTTCCCAATCTTTAATTACCGCTGCTTTTTGCGTTCTGGTGTATGCTTCATCATCCACCAACAAAGGCGCATTATTAGATGCTAAATATTTGTCAGTTACAAGATTAGTTGAGAACGGCATTATTTGACAATACATTTCAATCGATACATCCACGCTAGAAGCAATAATTTTTTGCGGATAGTTTGCAAATAAATTTAGAACTCCTACAATAACATTTAAATGTTCCATTCCCCAATCATGCGGCATTTTTCTAAAATTGGTCTCCGCCAAAATTAAGTTCACACCTAAATCGGTACATTGCTCTTTGGCCTTTTGAGCCGCAATTTTAAAGTCTTCTTCGCTCTCGATATCTGCCCCTTTAATAAAAACTGCCTGTTCTATATTTTTATTATTTCTGCCACCTAAATGTTTGCAATGACGGTACAGCGTGAAGCAGGAGTCTATTCCTCCGGAAAAAGTCATTATTGCCTTATTGGGCAAGGCTTGCAAGGAATCATCAATTTCTTCGCTTGGAATCAAATTAATCCGCTTATAATTCGGTTTAAATGCATACCAAAAAGCGCAGTATCTCTCTAAATTATCCAATAAAGACTTACTGACCCTACCTTCTATAAACCAGTCCCCACCTATAGCCATCATTTTATGAATCAGTAAAATAAGCCATGCATCTAATTTATCAGTTTTTACTTCTTCTTTGTATTGTTCGGCAAAGGCGAAATAAAAGTCGCTCTCTTTTCCGTTAACTGCCAGCCGGCAACTTTTTATAATCTTACCATTTTCTATTCTGTCAGCTAAAATTTTAAGACTTTGTTTCATTATCTAAAACCTCTTTCTTTAATACATTAAAAAACCGTTTGTCAAAAGTATAAGTAGCTGTAATTTGGTTAGCCATAACTTTTTTAATAAATTCCCCAATTATAGGTTTCTCACATAAATCGGTAAAAGGCATAATACTACTACTATCCTTCAACCACTCATCATAGACGCCCAAAACTTTTTTCGTTTTATTATCCAATACAATGCAAGGTGTTCCCGCTAAATAGGCAAAAATCATGCCATGTAATCTATCAGTTATTATTAACTGATACTGCGCAAACTCTTTCAATTTAGTTAGCACATTGATATACCTATCCTCTTCAAAAACTCTGCTTTGGGCAACCGTATCAGTATAAACTATCGCTGAAGCCTCTTCTTTTAAGATTGTCTGAATATAATCGATACACTGGGCATCTCTGCAAGCTTCACCGTCTTTGCGTAAGCAAAAGGCTACCTTAGTGTTTTTCTTGCAAAGTATCTTATTCTCTGCCAAATTATAATAAGACAATGCGATATCAGGAACTAGAAGCGTATTGACATTATTAAAATTAGCTCTGGCCAAGTCGTATGAATTTCGCTCTCTGCAACAGAGAACAAGATTCTTATGTTTTTCTAACGATTTTTTACAAGTTTCTAATGAGTGGTTATACTTTGGTTTAGAAGTGTCATAATATATAGTTTGCGGAAAAATTATTACTTTGCAAAGAAAG
>CAYVGQ010000197.1:0-2748 GCA_964450295.1 uncultured Phascolarctobacterium sp.
CTGTCTCTCCCTTCTGACTTTTATCCCGATGGATGAAGTACGCCGTTTAAGCTCATTAAAAAATGCCGAAATCAATACAGCAAAAAAAGTATTGGCTTACGAAGTTACTAAACTTGTTCATGGGGAAAAAGAAGCCGAAAAAGCTAGGCGGGCCGCCGAAGCGCTGTTTGGTGATGGCGGTACTTTCACAGATGTCCCTACTATAGAAATAACCACAGCGGATATGAGAGCTAAAATTATCGACGTTCTTACTAACGCCAAAATATTCAGCAGCAAACGCGAAACTAGGCAAATGATTCAGCAGGGAGGTCTTTACATCGGCGAAAATACTATCACTGATCCTGAAGCTTGCTTTAGCCCTGAGATGTTTGATGCGGAAAAGAGTCTTCTTCTTCGCAAAGGTAAAAAGAAATATTTTAGGTTACTCATCCAGTAAAAGTAAAGGCTGCCTTTCAGCATCCTTTACTTAAGATTTAAACTTTCAGAATTTTATATTTATTCACGCGAGGAGATTTTTTATGAAAAAAACTCTGACGTTTTGGGAAATCTTACCTGTCGGTTTGATGCTCTTCTCGTCTTTTTTTGGTGCCGGCAATCTGATTTTCCCACCAGCCTTAGGACAGGCTGCCGGGGATAATTTCTGGTCGGCTGCAATCGGTTTTTGTATTACCGGTGTAGGCATGCCTCTTTTGGGTATCATTGCCATGGCATTAACTAAAAGCGATAATCCAAACGCATTGACAGACCCGGTACATCCTACTTTCTCTAAAATTATTGTCATGCTAGCGGTACTAACTATTGGGCCATGTTTCGCAATTCCCCGTACAGGCGCCGTTTCCTATGACGTGGGCATTCGCCCTTTTGTTCCTGAAGATTATTATACTTTAGGACTAACACTTTATTCACTGTTCTTTTTTGTTCTGACATATTTCTTGTCCATAAATCCGTCTAAATTAGTAGACTGGCTTGGCAAAGTTTTAACACCAATGCTGCTCTTAAGTCTTGCTCTGCTCATCTTCAATGTTTTTTTAGCTCCTATGGGTCCCACTCAACCCGCTACAGGTAATTATATAAATATTCCTTTTCTTGCTGGTTTTCAAGACGGTTATAATACAATGGATCTTTTAGCTACATTGCTCTTTGGGGCAACTGTTATCAATGCCATTAAACTAAAAGGCATCACTGATGACCGTCTGTTAACTAAAATCTGTGTTTATGCAGGTTTGATAGCCGCATTTTTCCTTGCAATTATTTACTTAGCTCTTGCTTATACCGGTGCTACCAGCGTAAGTATTCTAGGACTCTCTCCCAACGGCGGTGTGGCTCTTGCAGATATATCTAATTACTACCTAGGTTCTGCCGGCAACGTGGTTCTGTGTTTGATGATTTTTTTCGCCTGTTTAACTACCAGTATTGGCATAACGGCTTCAGCTGCTTCCTACTTTACTAAAATAACTCATGAACAAGTACAGTACCAACGTTTTGTTTTAGCAATATGCCTTTTTAGCTTTGCTGTTTCTAACGTTGGTCTCACAAAAATCATCGCATTTTCAATTCCTGTATTATGTGCTCTTTATCCAATCATTATTGCATTAGTCCTTTTGGGCATCATCTCACCTTTATTTAATATCGGCAAACATGTTTACCGCTGTTGTCTGGCCTTTACCACTGCCTTTGCACTTTTAGATGGTCTCAAAGCCGCAGGCATAAAATTCTCGGCACTAGAGGAAGTCTTCAGTAGCGCAATACCGCTTTATGCTGAAGGCTTTGGCTGGATCATTCCTTCGTTGTTCGGAGTTTTATTAGGATTAATTTGGAAAATACTTGCCACTTCCAAAAATAACTCATAACTAACAACAACTTTCACAGTAGATAAAAAATATTATAATATTTATAATATAAAGAAAGGAATGAGATATTATGACACAAACGAGCGGATTTTTTACAACTTCTGACAACGCTCACCTTTACTACGAGGTACACGGTAGTGGGCAACCACTTTTTTTAATTCATGGCTGGCAGTGCTCGTCAAAGTTTTGGCAGAGGAACATTCCGGAACTAGCGAAAAACTTTCAAGTAATCGTATTGGACAATCGTGGTCACGGCAAATCCTCTAAAGGACTGCAAGGACAGGTTATTTCACGTTATGCCCAAGATATTCGCGAACTTTCAGAGTTTCTTGAGCTTACAAACTTTGTCCTCATGGGTTGGTCTTTAGGAGGTCCCACACTACTCTCTTACTGGCAGCAATATAAGCAAGACAGCAATCTGATTGGTCTTGGTTTAATCGATATGACACCCTTCCCATTCAGTTCCGAACAATGGAACAGCCAAGGGCTGCGCAACTATAACATGGATGGATTCAACGCTCAAGTCAACCGCCTAATCAACGAAAGAGAAGAATATTTTAATTTTTTTGCCGGCGCCATTTTTAAAGATGGAAAACGCCCGGAAGGTACAGACTGGGTTATTGAAGAATTCCGTAAGTTGCCGCCTTGGCTTTCTGTCGCTATTTACAGTGATTATATTGCAACGAATTTTACCGGTGAACTTTCTACACTAACAATTCCGACCCTTGTCGTCAATGCTGATAGCCCCGTTTTTCCCTGGGGTATCAAACAGGGCACATATCTAGCTTCATTGATTCCCGACAGTAAATTTATACCATTTACAGAAAGTGGACATATGCTTTTCTACGAAGAAGCAGAAAAATTTAATAAAACTGTCAAAGAATTTGTCCAAGACTGT
>CAYVGQ010000198.1:0-2738 GCA_964450295.1 uncultured Phascolarctobacterium sp.
CAACCTCCGCGGATATAGCCTGTCAGAGGCAGCACCTCTTTTAAATGTACCAGTTCAGCCCGCTTGTTACCACTTACTTTAGCCAAAGCCTTGAGGTCGAGTTCACCATCACCCGGAATACAGGCAAAAATAACACCAGTTTTATCACCGCGCACAACTAATGTTTTAAAGACCTGCGCCGCCGGCATACCTACTGCAGCCGCAACATGTACAGCGTCGAGTCGCTCCTCGTCCACAGTATATTCCATTAAACGGTACGCTATTTTAAGCTCGTCCAACCGCCTCGCCGCATTGGTTTTTTTCTGTTTCATAACGATATTTACCTCCTTTGGAAGTAGCACAACTACCTTCTTTCTGCTATAATAACATCATAGGTTTTTAAACGCAAACAGGAAAAATTTTTACTAAACTTGATCATAACACAACCAAAATTAAACGAGGTGTATCGTGGCACTAAAAATAGCCTGCGGGCAAATAGAGATCATTGCCGGGCGACCGGATCTAAACTGCAAAAAGATCCTTCACCACATGTTCCTGGCGTACCAGCGTGGTATTGATATCCTGCTGCTACCGGAAATGGCGGTACCGGGATATTTTTTAGGTGACCTATGGGAACAAACGGCTTTTATTGAAGACTGCGTTACTTACGGTGAAGAAATAATTGCCGCTACGGCAAATTATAGCGATTTGTGCGTCATATTCGGCAACCTCGCTCTAGATAGCAGCAAATGCAACGAAGACGGACGCGTACGCAAATACAACGCTGCCTTTGCTGCTCAGCACGGCAAACTGCTAACTAACAACACACTACCTTACGATTTTATCATTAAAAATGCCCTGCCCAATTACCGTGAATTTGAAGACAACCGCCATTTTTGCGGTTTGAGACAGCTGGCGCTAGAGCTTGATAAGCCTGTTGCAAAACTGCATCAGCCACTTACTATATCAGCACGAGGCGAAAGCCTGAAGCTCGGGCTGATGCTGTGCGAAGACGGCTGGACAGAAAACTATTTTTTAGATGTGCCACAGCTTTTATCTCAGCACGGAGCTGAACTCTTGTGCAATATTTCCTGTTCGCCATTCAGCCTCAGTAAAAACAGCAAACGGCACCTTCTGTTTGGAGCCGCTGCAAAAAAAGCCTCCTTGCCGGTTGTCTACTGCAATAATGTCGGCATCCAGAACAACGGCAAAAATATTTTTACCTTTGATGGTTGCAGTTGTATATATGGTCCCGACGGCTGGTTGCTCTCCGATGCACCCATGTATGTAGAAGCTGTGCTCTGCTCCAGCTGGGACAGCAGCGCTAAAGCCCTTGATACCAGCGGTATTACCGCCGATCCTCGCAGCGAGATTGAAGAAATCTACCACAGCCTCCGTTACGGTTGCCAGCGTTTTTTAGAGCAGACCGGTATTAACAGAATGACCATCGGACTTTCCGGAGGCATAGACAGCGCCGTTACAGCAGCGCTATTTGTTGATATTCTGGGTCCGGACAACGTACTGCTGGTCAATATGCCAAGTAACTACAATTCCCCCATGACGCAGGACCTTGCCGAACAGACAGCGCAGGCGCTGGGAGCTAATTATACGGTTATCCCAATTACGGACAGCTGTCAAAATACCAAAGTCCAGCTTACGCAGACTACGATCCACAGCTATCGCCGGCATCAGGATTTTAAACTGGAAATCACGCCGTTGATCTACGAGAATATCCAGTCCCGCGACAGAGGTTCCCGCGTCGTTGCAGGCCTAGCCGCCGCTTTTAGCGGCGCTTTCTCCTGCAATTCCAATAAAACTGAGCTCACCGTTGGCTACGCCACATTCTACGGCGATATCTGTGGCGCACTTGCCCCTATCGGCGATTTATGGAAACACCATGTTTACAAGCTGGGACGTTATCTTAACAACAATGTTTTTCAACGCCAGGTCCTCCCGGAAGCTATTTTCAAGATTCGGCCCAGCGCCGAGCTGTCATCTGAACAAACAATCGGCACAGGTGGCGATCCACTTCTCTACCCCTACCATGATCAGCTGTTCCGCAGCTTCATCGAAGAATGGAACAAAAATTCTCCGGCCGAAATTCTACGTTGGTACAGTGCCGGTACTTTGGCCGAGCATATCGCCTGTGACGCAAAAATTATCAGTGAAGCCTTCCCCGATGCGCGCAGCTTCATTTCTGATCTAGAGCATTGGTGGAAGCTGATGAACACTCTGGCAGTCGCCAAACGCATCCAAGCCCCACCCATCGTCAGTATTACCAGGCGTGCCTATGGCTACGACCATCGTGAGTCACAACTTATGCCTTATTTTTCCCGCGAATATCAGAAACTTAAAGCCCAACTTCTAAGCGAATAAAATCACCGTTCAGAGTTTATCTGAACGGTGATTTTATCTTTTTCATATAATTTATTTTGCACAATTTATTTCACAAAGCCGTACCTTTTTTTGGTACGAATAATTTTTCTAAATTCACACCTTCGTGCTTGAGCAACCAAATTTTTTTCTCTATCCCACCTGCATATCCGGTTAAATTACCATTAGCACCAATTACACGATGGCAGGGAATAATAATTGAAACCATGTTGTGCCCCACCGCTCCGCCTACAGCCTGTGCAGCTACTTTTTTACTTCCGGAAATCGCCGCAATTTTTGCAGCAATTTCGCCATAAGTCGTTACTTGCCCATAAGGTATCTCGCACAGCAGTTGCCAAACAATCCTACGAAACTCACTGCCCTGC
>CAYVGQ010000199.1:0-2702 GCA_964450295.1 uncultured Phascolarctobacterium sp.
TTATAAAGTTTACCAAAATCCAGCCCGCAAATAATTTTATTTGCATACTGAGCACGCAGGTCTTCCATCCCATTACGCAAATGTTTAGAACTGATACCATATTCAATAGAAAGGTATGCTTCTACAAACGCCGCCAAATGGTCACAACATTTTAGAACGCTACCGTCTACGGCCTTATAACCCCTACCTGTCACATTATACTTCAATCCAATCTCCTCTGGGGTGCACCGAATTTTTTCACCATTTATAAGCACACGGTTACTAAATTCATCCTCGGTAAAATATAAAATATCTTCATGCCATCCCTGTGGCAGCAACGGCAATAATTTTTCTGCAACCTGACGTTTTTCAATGTCTTTGATTAAATCGTCAAGGCCCTTAATCGAACGTTTGATAGGAGAAATAATATCGCGCGTCAGTACTTCCGGCAAATCATGGAATAAGCCGCACAAAAAATCATTAACGATGCGTTCGTCCGAGGCCTGCATCTTGACGGCGCAGAAATATGCCAGCAACGCTACAATTAGAACATGACCCATTACCGACGTTTCAGGCACACGCGGCGATTGCGCCCAACGTTTTTGAAACCTTAACTGCCCTATCAAGTCCACAAATTTACTGGTCTTGCCTTGCAGCGACAGCTTCTGCACGCCGGCTAGGTCATAATGATCTTCGAGCTCACTTGCAATCGCCGCTTTAGTCTCTTCAACGCCATAAATTCCCTGATTAAAATGATAAATGATACCAAATTCCCATTGTGTAGCCAGATAATGGGCAGCCCTAAGCAATTTCTTTTCTAGGGCATATTCCTGTGGCTCGTCAAAATGGCGTTGTAATTTTTCCATAAAAGCCGAGTCCATCTCCGGAACACGTTGCTTCAATTCTTCGTAGACCCAGCTATTGAGTTTTTTCCCATGCACGCGCATCAATTCATGAAACACGGGCGGCTTAATATCCGTCAGCACGATACGATGCAAAAATTCAAAAATACCACCTTCTATTAAAGATCGCCAGTTCAATTTGGCATTATGGTCCTGTTCTTCATATTTAGCCAGCACATATAAAATCATCATTTTATGTGCCTGCTTGTCTAGTTCGGTAAAGCCGTTGGGACGGATATGATCGTTCCAACGCTGGATATGCGCCGCCTCATACAAAAATTCTATGAAAACCTTATTTAACATTTATTTCAAATCCTTTCTTTGATTATTTATAAAGCATATACGGTTTTGTCTGCTCAGCGAATTCCTGTGCTTCCCGATTCCAACGAGGCAACAATTTTTCTAAGGGAACGCCTACTCGCATTGTATTTTCCCCCACTGCAATATCTATTTTATAACTATTATTTCCGTAGCGTGCAGGATAAACTATTTTATTAGGATACATTTCATCAAAGCAACGCAGAATATTAGCCCCTGTCAACACTGCTCTGTAAGTATTTGGCTCAGTAATATAGATTTCTACCCCTTGACACAATTCTTTAGCAAAAGCACCAAAATTAGGTATATAAGCTATCGGGCGGAAAAAAACTCCCGGTAACTGCAGTGCATTCAATTTTGCAGCAACTTCGTCTTTATTTGCAAAGGGTGCACCTACATAATAAAAGGGTTTTGTCGTTCCTATGCCTACAGAAAGATTAGTATCACCCAAAAAACCAGTGGTCATATACAAAATAGCGGTGTCAGCCGTAGGTATTTGCGGCGATGTTCCCACCCAGGGTAGCCCCGTTGCCCACCAATACATATCACGCCGCCAGCCCTTCATTGGAATCACTGTCAAATCTAACCCCAATTTTTTAGTGTCATTAATATAAAGAGCATATTCACCAATCGTCATGCCATGCCTTAATGGTACAGGATAAAGGCCGATGAAGCTTTCCAAGCCTTTTTTCAATATTGGTCCTTCCACAAGACCGCCAATAGGATTGGGGCGATCAAATACGACAAACTGTTTTCCTGCTTTAGCGCATGCTTCCATTGCATATGCCATAGTTGATACATAAGTGTAATGTCTTGCTCCGACATCCTGAATGTCGATAGCCATCAAGTCAATATTATTAAGCATTTCCATAGAAGGCCGCTTATCAACGCCATAAAGACTGTAAACCTTAACACCTTTATATTCCTCGCTATTCACATTGTCCCCGGCAGCTATAGCGCCAAACAAACCATGCTCCGGCACAAAAATCCCGGTCAGATTGGTTTTGTCCAACAAAATATCCTCACTGCTGCGCAACTTGCTATCTACGCCAGTTTGATTAGTAATAAGCCCAATCCTCTTGCCCGCAAATAATTCCGCATATTCTTCAAAGTTTTCAATGCCTAAAGTTACCGTAGGTTTGATCACCTTTTCTTTTCTCTCACGTTTACCGGCATCCACGCAGCCTGCCGTCATTACAGTCATCAGCAATATCCATGCTAACACTAATTTTTTCATTAGTAAAAAGCCCCCATTTTTTGGATTTTCCCGCAAAAAATACCATAAAATACTCATTATGGCATATTACTATCAATATTCTCTGTTTTTTAGAGAAATTCCTTTAAAATTAACAAAAAATTATTGAACTTTTAGGCCAAATCTGTATATAATAAGTTATTATCTCCAAAAGAATAAAATCTGCATAATGAAAGGTTGTGGCACAAAAAAAATGAAAGAAATGGTCCGTTTGCAGGGAATAAACAAAAAATTTGGGAATAACGTCA
>CAYVGQ010000200.1:0-2670 GCA_964450295.1 uncultured Phascolarctobacterium sp.
GTTTATTTGATTGTGATAATGCTAATGAGTTACGAAAATCACATGAAAACCCGGAAATAAAAGAACTTTATGATACTTGGTTGGGGAAACCTCTCGGAGATAAAGCCCATAGTCTTTTACACACGCACTACAACTGCCAAACTCGTTAAAAATACTAATTTGATATAACAAAACACCCTTTGAGTTTTTTGATTCAAGGGGTGTTTCGCTTGAAAATGTAAAGAAAATACTTGCCATGTTACAGTTTTACTGTTATCATATGTAATATAGCGTCTAAGGTCAAAAATGTCTAAAATTAAAAAAAAAGTAGATATTTTGACTCAAATTTATCGGTTTATTTATCTTATATATGTTATAATAGAAACAGATAAAGAAATTTTAAAAAGAAATCACAATTGAAAATTTTCTTAGAGGATTTTTTTCATAATTGTCGAAGTAGTGTAGATATAGAATTAAATATGCTTCAAATTTCTTTTAGCGTTCAGTGGACAGAATGACAGAATGTTCAACCGAAAACTGCATTCGCTGACAGTTTGCGATTCAAAGCGTAGCCACTTTGGATGAAAGTAAGCTGGCACTTGGCTATGTTTTGTTTTCGTAAATCAAAACTTCTGAGTGCTCCTTTTTTATGGGTAAAATCTTATTCGGCAAAAGATACTTTTGATCCAGAGTTGGTATTTTTAGCCGACTAAGTGTATTTTTACTAGCGGAGATAAAACTTCGCAGGCATTAATCATAATTTGTTTCATTTACAAGGAGGAAGGTAAACATGATCGACATTAAAGATCGCATATGCGAAGCAGTAGTTGGCAAAATTATGAGTGCAGAAACTGCTGCAGAATTTGTAAAGGATGGCGACAACGTAGGTACTAGTGGTTTTACTCCGTCCGGCTATCCTAAAGCTGTACCGCTTGCTCTAGCTGAAAAAGGTAAGAAAACTCCTTTCAAAATCAATGTTTGGACTGGTGCTTCCGTAGGTCCGGAAATGGATACAGCTATGACTGCGGCTGGTATCGTTGCCCGTCGTATGCCTTATCAAACTAACAACGACCTGCGTAAAGCAATTAACAACGGTTCTGTACAATACACCGATTTGCATTTGAGCCATGTTGCTCAAATGACACGCTATGGTTTTATGGAAAACCGTAGATGCGTTGACGTTGCTATCGTTGAAGCTTGCAAAATTATAGATATCGGCAATGGCCAGGTAGGTTTAATCCCGACCACTTCCATGGGCAACTCTTCTTCTTATGTCCAATGCGCACCGAAAGTCATTGTTGAAGTCAACACTTCTCAACCGGTAGAACTGGAAGGCATGCATGACTCTTATGTCCCGCTAGATCCTCCCGATCGTAAAGCTATTCCGATTGAAAGACCGGAAGATCTTATCGGTACTAAGTATATTCCTTGTGACTTAGAAAGATTGGTTGCGGTAGTTCCCTGTGACATCACTGATAAAACTCGTCCTTTGGGTGAAATTGATGAAGACGCACAACAAATGGGCAAAAACCTAGTTGAATTCTTCAAAGCTGAAGTTGCAGCCGGCCGTTTACCTAAAAATCTTCTGCCTTTGCAATCTGGTGTAGGTTCTGTGGCCAATGCTGTTATTAATGGTTTGGTAAACTCTGATTTCGAAGACCTGACCGTATATACAGAAGTTGTGCAAGACGGTATGTTCGATTTGATTGACGCCGGCAAACTTCGCGTTTGCTCCGGTACTGCTTTGAGCCCGTCTCCTGACTGCCTCAAAAGATTCTATGACAATGTAGAAAAATACAAAAAATACATTATCCTGCGTCCGCAAGAAGTCGCTAACAGCCCTGAAGTTGCTCGTCGTATCGGTGTTATTGCAATGAACACTGCTATCGAAGTTGATATCTACGGCAACGTTAACTCCACTCATATTTGTGGCACTAAGATCATGAACGGCATTGGCGGTTCAGGCGACTATGCTCGTAACGGTTATTTGACAGTATTCTTTACTACTTCTTTAGCAAAAGGCGGTGCAATTAGCTCCGTAGTTCCTTTCTGCTCCCATGTTGACCATACTGAACATGATGTTGATGTTATTGTTTCCGAACGCGGTGTCGCTGACCTTCGCGGTTTGTCACCGAAAGAACGTGCTTTGGTTATTATCGACAAAGTAGCTAATCCGAAATATCAACCGCTTCTGCTTGATTACTTCAAGAGAGCTTGCGAAGCTTGTGGTAATAGCCAAACTCCACATATCATGAATGAAGCTTTTTCCTTCCATGATCGTTTCTTAAAAACTGGTACAATGGAAAAATAATTCTTCGCCATGCTTTTGACGAAGAAGGTGATTTAAAGTTGAACCTTTTGCCGACAGATAGCAAGTTCTGCCGGCAAAACTCAACTTCAATAACTATGTTGACGAGGCCTTTGGGCTTTGCCATATATACCGTCACTGACGGACACTCTCACCATAATTCGGTCAGTCCAAACTGAATTGTGCAAAAAAACAATATTCTTAAGGAGGATTTGAGAATGGCAAATGAAACTCTAAAAGCTGGATTTGACAAGTATATGGCTGCTGCAGAAGCTAAACTTGTTAAAAATCCCGAACGTGCAAACCTTGAGCCTAACCGGCTCTACACCCCTCTTGATATCGAAGGATTCCGCACGGTGAAAGAGGCGGGTATAGGCACCTTT
>CAYVGQ010000201.1:0-2646 GCA_964450295.1 uncultured Phascolarctobacterium sp.
TGGGTGTGAGGCGAAAATCGTCCCTTTTGGTAATCCCAAATACTTCTACGCCATCCAGTGTACCGGCTGCGGGCTGTGGATAAACTTATTGGTACATCAAATCGTGCCGAAATGCAAAGGAAACAGAAAGGAGGAACAAGCATGCGCTTTTGCGAATCAAGATTGCGTGATTAACGCATGGAATAAAAGAATAAAAAAATGAGCCTGCAGCGCTGGAACGCTAACAGGCCCGAAGGAAAATAAACCTAATTAATTATACCATAGAAGGGGAGTAAACAAAATATGGATATCAATGTAAATCTTACCGTGAAATTTGAGGAAACGCCAGCACTGATTAACTGCTTTAGCACTTTTTGTTCCGTCTTGCAGTCCACCGTGGAGACTCTGGCCATGGCCTCGACTGCTGCTGCGACTACTAACCCCGCACCTGCTGCTGCGGAGGAAGCCACGCCGGTAAAACGCGCCAAGAAAAGTGCAAAACTCGCGCCAGCTGTTGAAGCGGTTGAGAAAGTGTCTGTTGCTCCTGAAAAGGAAGAGCCGAAGCAGGTCAGAACCGTTACTGTAGAAGACGCAAGGGCAAAAGCGACTGCACTTTTAAAGGAGGACCCAAAAAACCGCGATAAAGTGGCGGACGCGCTAAAAGAGTGTGGGGCGGCGAAACTCACTGAAATAACAGAGCCGGCGGGTTTACTGAAATTTGTAGAACTGTTGGAGGCCTAAGATATGACAGCGCATGCTTTTTTAAGTGCCTCCGGATCTAAGAAGTGGCTAGCTTGTCCGCCTTCTGCTACATTTGAATCGCAGTTCGAAGACAAAGGTAGCGCATTTGCCGCAGAAGGAACTGATGCCCACGCTTTAGCAGAGTTACAGTTAAGATCCTTAATCGGTGAGATTGGCGAAACTGATTTTGCTGCCGCATTAAAGCTTTTGCAAGACGGTAGCGAGTTTTACAGCAAGGAAATGGAAGATTATGTGCAGGTCTACACTGATATCGTTATGCAAAAGTATGTCGAAGCGAAACCGGAGGGTTTTGGCACCGGCGACGCGGTGATCATCGCAGACGGTAGAATGGAAATAATCGACCTTAAGTACGGCAAGGGAGTTCCGGTGTCCGCAGTAGACAACTCTCAAATGAGGCTGTATGCCTTGGGCGCTTATAACAGCTTCGGCCTTTTGTATGAAGTTGATGCTGTAACAGCAACTATCGTGCAGCCAAGACTTGATTCCGTATCATCCGAAGAACTATCTATATCAGCGCTCTTAAAATGGGGCGCGCGGGTAAAAAATGTTGCGGATCTAGCCATAAAGGGTGAAGGCGATTATTGCGCAGGCGAACACTGCCGGTTTTGCAAAGCGGGCGTTCGGTGCAGAGCCTTGTCAGATTATAACCTTGAAATCGCAAAATACGAATTTGCGCACGCAGGGGAATTGGCAGATGCCGAGATAGCCGACATCCTGTCTCGCGCGGATATGTTCACGAAATGGCTGAAAACCATCAGTGAATACGCATTAGATGAAGCCGTAAATAACGATAAGAAGTGGCCCGGATATAAACTCGTTGAGGGTAGAAGCAACCGCGTTATTACCGATTTAGAGGCGGCAGCTAAAACTCTTGAAGCAAATGGCGTTACAGATATTTATAAACCTCAGGAGATGAAAGGCATTACAGAGCTTGAAAAGCTCACAGGCAAGAAGAAGTTTACCGAACTTCTTAGTAATGTCATAGATAAACCACAAGGTAAACCGGCACTTGTTCCAGAAACAGACAAGCGCCCTGAATGGAAAAATACATCAGTCGAAGACGACTTCAAGGAGGAAATAGAATTATGACAAAAACAGCAACCAAGGTTACCACCGGAAAAGTAAGACTCTCTTACGCAAATATTTGGCAGGCAAGAGCAATCAATGAAGGCGATGAGCCTAAATATTCAGTATCTCTGATTATCCCGAAAAGCGATAAAGCCACTCTAACAAAAATCCAAAACGCTATTAAGACGGCAAAAATAGAAGGCAAGGAAAAATTGGTTAATAAGCAAGGAATTATCCCCGAAAACACAAGAACCCCTTTGCGTGACGGCGATACGGATGAAACAAAAGCGGGTGACCCTGCTTACGCCGGCTGCTATTTCCTTAACTGCAACAGTAAGCAACGCCCGAAAATCGTAGACAGAAATGTGGAACCAATCTTGGATGAAGAAATGGTATACTCCGGATGCTATGCAAGAGTCTCGCTAAATTTTTACGCGTACAATTTTAACGGCAACAAAGGTGTGGCAGCCGGTCTTGGTAACATCCAATTTCTTGCCGACGGCGAACCGCTTGGCGGATCCAGCAGACCGGAAGATGATTTTGCGGATGATCTTGACGACGAAGATGATATTTTAGGATGAGACATCTAGGAATTGACTTAGAAACCTATTCAAGCGTCGATATTAAAACCCTTGGTGCTTATGCTTACGTCAATTCCCCCGACTTTGAAATACTGCTTTTTGCTTATGCGTTTGATGATAACCCCGTACAGGTGGTCAGCATGGTTGAAGGAGAAGAGCTGCCTGCAGATGTTCTGCAGGCTCTTTTTTCGCCCGATGTATTGAAAACAGCCTATAACGCTAACTTCGAAATGACCTGTCTGACGAAATACTTCAA
>CAYVGQ010000202.1:0-2640 GCA_964450295.1 uncultured Phascolarctobacterium sp.
GGGGGGGGGGGGGGGGGGGGGGGGGGGGGGGGGGGGGGGGGGGGGGGGGGGGGAAGACATGACGCCGCGGGCACAGAGAATCTTGGCCGAAGCTGATATCATCGCTGCCGAAGATACCCGCCGCACGCTGCAACTTTTGAATCATTTTAATATCAAAAATCGCCTAATTCGCTATGATGAACATAGCAAAGAACGTCAGGGAGCTTACCTGCTGGAAGCATTGCTGAACGGAAAAAATATCGCTTTAGTCAGCGATGCAGGATTTCCGGGAATCGCAGATCCGGGCGAACAACTGGCTAAGCTTGCCATAGATGCCGGTGTGCAAGTTGTGCCTGTACCCGGAGCCAATGCGGCTCTGTGCGCTTTGATTGCTTCGGGCTTGCCAACAACGACATTCTTTTTTGGCGGCTTTTTGCCGAAAAGCAAAAAAAATAGGCGCGAACAACTGGAAGCTTGGCAGTATTTGCAAACAACAATTATTTTATATGAAGCGCCCCATCGTGTTGAACAGGTGCTAAAAGAACTGCTGGAAGTCTGGGGAGACAGAAAGATGGCGGCAGCGCGCGAACTAACTAAACTGCATGAAGAATTCTTCCGCGGTACGGTTAGCCAATGCTTAGAATGGCTACAAAAAAACAAACCGCGCGGTGAATTTTGCCTAACCATTGCCGGGAGCGAGGTTCAGCCGCAGGTCTTATCGCAGACCGCAGAACCTTTGACACAGGTCAGAGAGCTGATTGAACAAGGCGTTGATAAAAAAACAGCGCTAATACAAATTGCCAAAGCAAATAAAATTCCTAAGCGGGAATTATATAATAAATTAATTTCAGAAGAAGAAGGGATTAACATATGACAAAACCAACGTTTTATATCACCACACCCATCTATTATCCCAGCGACAAGCTGCATATTGGTCATGCCTATTGCACGACTATTGCCGATACTGTAGCTCGTTATCACCGCGCCAAAGGCGAGGAAGTTTTTTTTCTGACCGGCAGCGATGAGCATGGACTAAAGATTCAGCGCAAAGCTAACGAGATGGGCGTGACTCCGATTCAATACGTTGACGAGATTATCGCCAATTTTAAACTGCTGTGGCAACGCCTCAACATAAGCAATAATGATTTTATCCGCACAAGTGAAGCACGTCACCATAAAGTAGTGCAGGAAATTCTGCAAAAAATCTTTGACCAAGGCGATATCTATAAAAAAAATTACGAAGGCTTGTACTGCGTTCCCTGTGAATCTTACTGGCTGGAACGTCAGCTCGTCGATGGCAAATGCCCGGACTGCGGCCGTCCTGTAGAAAGCATGGAAGAAGAAAGTTATTTCTTCAAACTCTCCAAATATCAGAACCGCCTACTGGAACATATCCAAAATAATCCTGAATTCATTCAGCCGGCGGCACGTCGTAACGAGATGGTTAACTTCATTAAACAAGGACTGGAGGATCTATGCATCACTCGCACCACCTTTGATTGGGGCATTCCTGTTCCTTTTGATAAAAAACATGTCGTTTACGTGTGGTTTGACGCACTGCTCAATTATTTTACCGGTATCGGCTATGGCAGCGATCCCGAAAAATTCCATAAATTTTGGCCGGCTAACCTGCATCTCGTGGGCAAAGAAATCGTACGTTTTCATACCATTATTTGGCCAATCATGTTAATGGCCATGGGCGAAGAACTGCCGAAACAAGTTTATGGACACGGCTGGCTGGTTGTCGAAGGTGATAAAATGTCCAAATCCAAGGGCAATGTCATCGACCCCTTGGCGCTAATCGATGAATTTGGCGCAGACGCTATCCGTTACTTTCTACTGCGCGAGATCAATTTAGGCAGCGACGGCAACTTCTCCCGCGATGCGCTCATTACTCGCATCAATGCCGATTTAGCCAATGACCTCGGCAATTTGCTGCACCGTACAGTAAGCATGATCGAGAAATATCACGGCGGCGTGATTCATAAAACCGCCGGTAATGATCCGCTGGATGAAGAACTGATCGCCCTCACCGAAGCAAGCGTAGCTAAATATCAGGACGCCATGGATCATATGGAAATTAACACGGCAATCAAAACCTTATGGAGCCTCATAAGCCGCACTAATAAATATATTGACGAAACCGGCCCTTGGCTATTGGCAAAAGACTCGGCAAAAGCTGCTCGTCTGGAAACCGTTATGTATAATTTAGCCGAAGTACTGCGAATTGTGGCAATTCTTACCAGTCCCTATATTCCGTCCACCAGCCCCAAAATCTATACGCAGCTTGGTCTTAACGCTCCCGAGCAGTTCCTGCTGGCAGATACTGCCTGGGGCGGACTGCCGGATGGCACAAAAGTGCAGAAAGGCGAACCGCTGTATCCGCGTATCGAGATCACCGAAGACGGTGAAACTGTTATTGCCGCTACCAAAAAAACAGTTCCTGCCGCGAAATCGGCAGCTAAAACTGATTCTAAAACAGAAAGCGGGACCGACCTTAAAGAAGAAATCACTATCGATGACTTTACAAAAATCGATTTACGTGTAGCAACAATCCTAACGGCAGAACGCGTACCTAAAACTGACAAATTGATGAAGCTGCAGGTCAAGATCGGCGACGAAGAACGCACCATCGTTTCAGGAATTGCTCAGCACTATGAA
>CAYVGQ010000203.1:0-2617 GCA_964450295.1 uncultured Phascolarctobacterium sp.
GTGACCGCGCCCACCTTGTCGTTGTTGACCGACGCCAGTACGGCAGCGCCGCCGATGACCCAAACGCTATAGACCTTGGTAATTGCCATAACGCCGATGTTTTCACCGTAAGTGGTGTTAGGTGTAGCACCGAAGAAACCGGACAGCACGTTAGAGCAACCATCAGCAAAAAGAGACCTGGCAAGACCGGGTTCTTTGAGCAGGTTCCGTTCCACAACGTTGCCGGTAACCACCAAATGCCCTATATGTTCAGCAAGTACTACTAAAGCAGCCGGAGCAATAATCAGAATGGCATTGAGATTAAAAGTGGGTTCATAAAAATGCGGTAGTTGGAGCCAAGGGGCGGCAGCAACGGGTGCCAAATCCACCAGTCCCATAAAAAACGCAAAGGTATAGCCACAGATAACGCCGAATAGAATAGGAATAATCGCCATAAAACCTCTAAAAGCTACTGATCCGATAATCGTTACCGCCAGAGTGAACATCGAAACCGCGACATTTCTAAAGTCTATAATGTCACCGGTAAGACCGGCCATACCTGCCGCTGTAGGTGCAAGTTCTAGACCGATAACGGCAATGATGGCCCCCATGCAGGCCGGCGGAAAGATAACATCAATCCAGCCGGTACCGATATATTTGATAATAATGGAAAACAGGATAAAGATAAGACCGAAAACAATAAAACCGGATTGCGCATCTGAATAGCTGCCGGTACTTAAGATTAGCATGACCGGCGAAATGAAGGCAAAACTGGAACCTAGATAAGAAGGTATTTTGCCTTTCGTCAGAAATAGATATAGCAAAGTGCCAATACCGTTCATAAACAGGCAGGTAGTGGGATTGACATTGAAAAGAAACGGTACTAACACTGTGGCGCCAAACATAGCGAATAGATGTTGAAGACTTAAAGGTATGTTGAGGATGAGCGGCGGGCGTTCCTCAACAGGTATAACTTTACGTTCCATGACAAAGACCTCTTTTCTAAGTTTAAATGCTTATATAATTGTAGAGTTTTTTTTGTAAATTGGCAAGCACTGTGACAAAATTGTGAATGAAAGTTGCTATTTAAGTGAAGTCTTTCTCAAAAATATAGTTTTGCTAGAGTGGCAATGCTATAATATAGGCATAATGAAACGGAGGTGGGATTATGAAAAGAATAAAAACTTTGGCAGTAGCGGTTCTAGCTGCCGTCAGCCTTGTTGCTATGGAGGGAACGTCTTTGGCAGCCGAAGCAGATACTATTGCAGTGAGAGGTGTTGCCCAACAAGAAGTCGCACCCGATATGGCGTATGTGACACTTGGCATTAATATTAATGCCGATACTGTCGAAGAAGCGCGTTATCAGGCAGCTGAAACAAACAAAAAAGTGCGTCGGACATTACTTGGACTGGCGATAACAGAAAATAATATCCAAAGCTCAAGCTATAACCTGTATCCCAACTATGAAAACATCAACGGTAAAAATAAACAAAGAGGCTATACATTAAACACAACCTTAAAAATTAAAGTAGACGATTTAAAAAAATTGGGCGAAGTTATTGATAAGACGGTTCAGGAAGGCGTCACCGGCGTCAGCCAGGTCAACTTCGCTTTAAGCGAGCAGAGTAATGTGCAGAGACAGCTTCTAGCAGCCGCTGTAGATAATGCCCGTACCAAAGCAACGATAGTCGCTAATGCCGGCGGCCGTAAACTTGGAGAGATGCTTAGCGCCGATATTAATGATTACAGCGGCGAAACCATTATTATTGATGCTGCCGCACGCTATAAAAGCCCTGCCTTGGGCGCAAATGAAGTTGCCACTCAGTTGTTGCCCGGTACATTGAGAATCAATGCGAACGTTGCGCTGACCTTTAGGCTTAACTAACGGTATATAAAAAGCCTGACGCTAATATGAACCGACCTCCCAAAAGTTAGATTTTTAGGTCTAACTTTTTGGGGTCACATCAATATGCGTCAGGCTTTTAAACATTAGTGCTTAGGCAGTTCATAAGTAGCTAGAGCTTGTAACAAAGCTACAGAACCGGGCTTGTGCTTCTTGCACAGTTCTTTGAAAGCGGCAAAGTTTTCTAGTTCCTTGCCCCATTTAAAGCAGTAATCTTCGTTGTAGCAAGCTACTACCAAAGGCGATTGGGGATCGACCGGTGTTTTTCCGGCATCATCAGTAAAAATAACAAATAACGTTTTTTCGGTAAAATCCATACCATAAACAATAATGTTTTCTTCCTCAGTTGCCGATTCCCAGCAACCAAGTTCTTCAAAATCACGTGCTAATTCGGCCATGCTTTTCCCTCACTTCTCTTAGTTGGCACTTATCTAACTATAGAATAGACTATTTTATGGTCTTTGTCCAGGTAAAAGGGCCCTAAAATATCTGCAAAGTTCGGCTATGTATAGTATAATAAAAAGGAAAGTATACAAGAAAGGTGAGAAGCGATAGCCATGGAAAAGCACGCAGCAAGTGAGGTAATGCAGGTAGAATTTATTTGTCCAAAATGCGGCAAGCATTTAGCTTGGGCAGTACGCACATCTAGTATCAGCTGCCCTGCCTGCGGCAAATGGGTAACGGATAAGAACAGAAAACATACTGCTGCCGATGCGTTAATGCCTGTCGACAGTG
>CAYVGQ010000204.1:0-2615 GCA_964450295.1 uncultured Phascolarctobacterium sp.
CAAAGGCGGTCAAGATCTCCTGCTCACTGTCGCCGTCATCCTGTATAAAAAAATTATCGCGTCCAACCAATTTACCGCTACGAACAAAAAAGATCTGAATGCAGATCCCGGTGCTGTCTTTAGCAAGGCCAACAACATCAAGATCACCACCACCTGTGACTGCCTTTTGCTGTTCATTAATTCGGGTGACAGCCTGGAGTTGGTCTCGGATTCGTGCCGCTTCCTCAAAAGCATAAGCGTCAGCTGCTTCCTGCATTTGCTGTTTTAAGTCGCGTTCAAGTTCAGCCGTACGCCCATCTAACAACATGCAAACAGATTTGATCATATTTCCATAGTCTGCTTTAGAGATATAACCAGCGCAGGGAGCAAGGCAGCGTTTAATATGATATTGCAGGCAGGGACGGTCAGGATTCATTTTACGACAATTACGCAGAGGAAACATTGATCGAAGAAGTTTGACGGTAGCGTGCATAGCCCCTGCGTCAGCATATGGTCCATAGTATTTAGCTCCATCTCGAAGTTGCCGTCTGGTAACATAAATACGCGGAAAATCCTCCTGCAACGTTACTTTGAGATAAGGATAAGTTTTATCGTCTTTCAACATGATGTTATAACGCGGGCGATGCTTTTTAATTAGATTGCATTCCAAAATCAGTGCTTCCATCTCGCTATCGGTAACGATGGTTTCAATTTCTGCAACTTTGCCAACTAAAGCTTTTACTTTGACAGTATGTGAAGCTAGATTGCGGAAATAACTGCGCACACGATTTTTTAGTACTACTGCCTTGCCGACGTAAATAATTTTGCCGTACTCGTCACGCATAATATAAACGCCTGGTTTATCCGGCAGAACCATTAAAGTTTTAGCAAGAGATTCGTTCATTATTGATACCACCCATGCTCTTTGGCCAATGCCAAAGCTTGTTTAAGATATTGTCCGGTATAAGATTTTTTGTTTTTCGCAACCTCTTCCGGCGTTCCGGTGGCAATCAGAGTACCTCCTTTGTCACCGCCTTCAGGCCCCAAGTCGATAATATAATCCGCTGTTTTGATGACATCCAGATTATGCTCGATAACAACTACTGAATCACCGGCGCCAACAAGACGCTGTAAGACCTCCAAAAGTTTATGAACATCGGCAATATGAAGACCGGTGGTAGGTTCGTCCAAAATATACAATGTTCTGCCTGTACTGCGACGCGATAATTCTGTTGCCAGTTTTACACGCTGAGCTTCGCCGCCCGACAGCGTCGTTGCCGCCTGCCCAAGTCGGATATAACCCAGTCCAACATCCTCCAGCACTGCTAATTTACGATAAATACGCGGTAAGTTTTTAAAAAATTCACAGGCTTCAGTAACAGTCATATATAATACTTCTGCAATTGTTTTCCCTTTATAATGAACCTCCAGTGTATCACGATTATAGCGAGTACCATGGCATACTTCACAGGGTACATAAACATCAGGCAGAAAATGCATCTCAATTTTATTCATACCGTCACCACGACACGCTTCGCAACGTCCGCCCTTAACATTAAAGCTGAAACGTCCCGGTTTGTAACCACGCATTTTTGCTCCATTTGTTTGACTGAACAATTCACGAATAAAATCAAAGACCCCTGTATAAGTAGCAGGATTTGAACGTGGAGTCCTACCAATCGGTGACTGATCAATATTAATGACTTTATCTATCTCCGACAAGCCGGAAATTGTTTTATGTTCAGCCGGGCGTAAGCGAGCACCATGCAGCTTAGCAGCCAGTGCATTATAAAGAATGTCATTAATAAGAGTTGATTTGCCACTACCGGAAACGCCGGTTACTACCGTAAAAACTCCCAGAGGTATTTTAACGTTGATATTTTTTAAATTATTCGCTTGCGCTCCTTGGATCTCAATAAATCTACCGTCACCTTTTCTGCGTACTTTAGGTACGGGAATGAATTTTCGTCCGCTTAGATATTGACCTGTTATTGAGGCTTCCGCCTGTTTGATAACATCTGCAGAACCCTGTGCCACTACGTACCCGCCTTTTTCACCGGCTCCCGGTCCAATATCAATAATCTGATCAGCAGCATACATGGTTTCTTCATCATGCTCCACAACTAAAAGTGTATTGCCAAGATTGCGAAGATGTTTTAGAGTCTCCAACAATTTACTGTTATCGCGCTGATGCAGTCCAATACTTGGCTCATCTAAAATATACAATACGCCTACAAGCCCCGAACCAATTTGTGTAGCCAGTCTTATTCGTTGCGCTTCGCCACCCGAAAGCGTACCGGCGGCGCGATCCAAAGTCAAATAATCCAAGCCCACATCATTTAAAAATTTTAAGCGCGCTAAAATTTCTTTCAAAACTTGTTTGGCAATAATTTGTTGCCGATCGGTCAGTTGTAATTCGTTAAAAAAGTTGATTGCGTCGCGTACAGTAAGTGCTGTAACTTGGCAGATATTTTTAGCACCAACTAAAATCGCCAGAACCTCTTTTTTTAGTCTGGCACCGTGGCAGACCGGACAAGGCGTACTTGTCATAAAGCCTTCAATATCCAGTCGCATTCTTTCTGAAAAAGCCTCGCGGTGACGGCGGCGTAGCATCGGAAGAATACCTTCAAAAGCAG
>CAYVGQ010000205.1:0-895 GCA_964450295.1 uncultured Phascolarctobacterium sp.
TAAAAATTTAAAAAAGAGGGCTATGAGCCCCCATAAACAGGCACCGGTGATAATTGATAAGTAAGCATGTTTTTTCATCGTCTAACCTTCTCTTGTTCTAAGCTATGTACCACTAGTTTAGCATAGCGAAGATAAAAATAAAAGCACGACGCCAGTATGGCGCCGCGCTTTTACAGGGGTTGGCAGATTCGAATAGATTAATGCAGCAAATAAAAATTTGTTGCAATTAAAGCGTTAAAAAATTTTTTGAATGTC
This sequence comes from uncultured Phascolarctobacterium sp., assembly GCA_964450295.1. Classification (GTDB taxonomy): domain Bacteria; phylum Bacillota; class Negativicutes; order Acidaminococcales; family Acidaminococcaceae; genus Phascolarctobacterium. The sequence continues at coordinate 256 of CAYVGQ010000205.1, forward strand.
ATGATAAAACCCTCCTTAAATAAAACAAAACGTATTTTAATACGACTTTTAATGAAGTAATTGTTGAAGATGCTTTCAATAGGCTCTGTTGCTTTATAGTTAAATTATAACATAAAATAATAAAAATGCAACTATTTTATAAAAAAAATAATAATAAAAAGACATAAGTATATATATAGCGGAAAATAAATATTTTAAGATATGGCTAAAAAACGTCCCCTAGGGACCATAAAAGTCCCTTTATAAATTAAATTTGCATAAAAATAAGAATAATCGCTAATAAATAGAATATTTATTAGCGATTATTCAATCTTTAGTCTTGTTTGAATTTTACCTGTTAAAAATTATTGTGAGTCTTTAAATAGCATTTTTAACAGTTTTTCAAGATTCCTTTTTAGAATTGTCAACAGTACAGAAAATTTTTTTGTTCTTTTTGTGAGCAGAAGGTTGTGAAGTAAACCCTTTTCCAAAAACATCATTGGCATCTTGAATAATCATAAAGCACCCCGGATCAATCTTTTTAACAATTTGTTTTATTTTGGCAACTTGCGTAAGTTTGGCGACTACCAGAAGTACTTTTCGTTGTTGGTGTGTGTAGGCTCCTTCCGCATATAGATACGTAACTCCGCGTCCGATAACA
>CAYVGQ010000205.1:905-2605 GCA_964450295.1 uncultured Phascolarctobacterium sp.
ATAACATCAATAATACCGCTGCCAATTTCTTCATAATGTTCGCTGATGATGATAATATTTTTTTTGTAATCAAAACCATCCGTAAAGGCATTACAAGTCTTGAACATAACAAAGAAAGTCAGTAAGGTATAGAGTACAGGCTCAATACCAAAATAAAAAACGCCGATAAACATCAGAAGAATATTAAACATGAACCCAGTGGTGCCGATACTGATACTGTAGTTTTTGTTGATGATGGCACCAATGATGTCGGTTCCGCCGCTGCTGCCGCCAACGCGGTACATCATGGCAGCACCGATGCCGTAAATGACACCGCCGGCGATGCAGGCAAGCATAGGGTCATGTACATAGGGAGCTTTTTCTGCCAGAAAGCGAAAGGCTTCTAATGAAAACGAGAAAACAAGCATTCCATATAGGGCGCTGATTATATAGGAACGATCCATATATTTGTAAGCCGCTATAAAAAGAGGGATATTGAGTAATAGACTGGTTGCACCCATGGGGAGACCCAAAATATAATACAGGATTACGGACACGCCACCAAGACCGCCGCTGATGAGTTTGTTGGGCATATAAAAAGCATTAATCGCAATGCCCATAAGCATACAGCCAATGGTAACTATGAGATATCTGTAAAAATGTTGGCGCATAGCAAAACTCCTTTATGAAAATTTTGCGAATATTGTATACATCGTAGCACTTTTTAGAAAAAAATCAATCTTGTCGGCAAGAAAAATAAGTAAAATTTTTGAAAAAAGCTTAAAAAGACAAATAAAAAAGAAAAATTTGATAAAATTGTTCGATTTATCTTGCTTCAAGCGCAAGCACAAGATAAAATATATTGTATACAGGAAAACAATTGAGGATGGATTATGGAAAAAATATTAGAAACCGCATATGCAAAAGTAAATCTGGGACTGGATGTTTTGAACAAGCGCACTGACGGTTACCACGAGGTACGTATGGTTATGCAGAGCATTGGTCTTTGTGATGCTGTAGAGCTGGAGGAGGGCGAAAACTTGTCTGTGACAACAGACAGCAGTATGTTGGGCGGAGGACCTGAAAATCTGGCTTGGCAAGCAGCAGAACTTTTGGCGCGTCGCTGCATGAAAAAACCGAACGTTCATATTAGAATAAATAAAAAAATTTTTTTGGCGGCAGGACTAGCAGGAGGAAGCAGTGATGCTGCGGCCGTTTTGCGAGGACTTAACCGTTTATGGAAATTGAAAATGCAGCCTGCAGAGCTGGAAAAAATTGCTGCTGAGCTTGGGTCTGACGTTCCGTTTTGTATTGCAGGCGGAACGATGTTGGCTGAAGGACGTGGTGAAATTCTCACAGAGCTTCAGGAAGTACCACCGCTGATAATTGTTTTGGCAAAGCCGAAATTGGCCGTTGCCACCGGTTGGGTCTATGGCAATTTCTGCCCCCAAAAGGTTGCAAAAAGGCCGGATATTGATGGTATGCTAGCAGCTTTAAAGCAAGGACAAAAGGATGCCTTGCTTGCGTGTTGTGGTAATGTTTTGGAAAGCGTTACGATACCGGCACATCCGATTATTGCAGAAATAAAAAAACGGATGCTGGCTTCAGGTGCGGAGTATGCGATGATGTCCGGGAGTGGGCCTACGGTTTTTGGCGTGGCGGACAGTTTGAAAAGCGCACAAAAAATTTTAGCGGCATTGACAGAGCTTGATTTGGAAATG
>CAYVGQ010000206.1:0-2604 GCA_964450295.1 uncultured Phascolarctobacterium sp.
ACTGGCACTGCAGATAGCACTGAAACCCAGTACTACAACCATTGTCAGCATTAAAAGAATTTTTTTCATAAATATCTACCTCCGGTTCTCTCTAAATACTAATAATAATTTCATTCTTTACTATTATACCCCTGCCTGAGTATTGCTTCAAGAAAAGTTTTTTGATTCTACAAAAATCTCACAAAAAACCTATTATATATTTTTTATTATAAGAATTATTTCCATTAAAGATAAAACGTCTGGTAAAACCAGACGTTTTATTCTTTTACAATCCTTTTTCAATGCGTTCCATCGCTTCAATGGTATTTTCACGGCTACCGAAAGCAGTCAAGCGGAAATAACCTTCGCCCATATTGCCAAAACCGGCTCCGGGGGTACCAACAACAGCTAGTTTTTCCAGCAGGAAATCAAAAAATTCCCAAGAAGTCATGCCCTCTGGGCATTTTAACCAAATATAAGGAGAATGTGTACCCCCATAAAACTGAATGCCTTTCTTTTTGAAGCCTTCGGCCATAATGCGAGCGTTCTCTTTATAAAAGGTCAACATTTCATGGCATTCTTTTTGCCCTTCTTCAGTAAAAACAGCTTCAGCACCACGTTGAATAATATAAGGAACACCGTTAAATTTAGTAGTTTGACGACGTAGCCACATTTTATTAAGTTCCATTGCTCTACCATCAGTAGTTTTACGGATCAGGGCTTTAGGAACAACAGTATAACCGCAACGTGTTCCCGTAAAACCGGCCGTTTTAGACAAAGAACAAAGTTCAATTGCACATCGCTTAGCATCTTCTACCACAAAAATACTGCGCGGAATTGCAGGATCATCAACAAAAGCTTCATAAGCAGCGTCATACAAAATAACTGCGTCATTTTTTAAAGCATAAGCGACCCATGCTTCTAGTTTTTCTTTCGTATATGCAGACCCTGTAGGATTATTTGGAGAGCACAAATAAATAATATCAGCTTTAACGCTATCATCCGGCATTGGCAAAAAATTATTTTCAGGGTTACCTTCCATATAGATAATTTTACGACCGCACATAATATTCGTATCTAAATAGACAGGATAAACAGGGTCAGGAACCAAAATGGTATTAGCGTTACTGAAAATATCGGTGATGTTGCCGCAATCACTTTTAGCACCGTCACTTATAAAAATTTCATCGCTGTCTAACCCAACTCCTAATTTTGCATAATATTTTACTATTTTTTCGTGCAGAAAATCGTATCCCTGCTCAGGCCCATAACCACGAAAAGTTTCTTTAACTCCCATTTCAGCTACAGCTTTCTGCATTGCTACTACTACAGACGGAGCTAAAGGCAAGGTAACATCACCGATTCCCATACGGATAATTCTTTTCTCAGGATGCTCGGCTACATACGCATTCACCTTTTGTGCAATTTGAGAAAATAAATAACTGTCTTTTAGATTGCAATAATTCTCATTTACAAACGCCATTTCGTTCCCCCATTAAACTAAAATATATTTTTATTTATTAATAATCTCATTAGGAATCTCTATAACACCCTCAAATACAGTTGTTGCAGGTCCCTTTAAAATAACATGATTATTGGCTAAATGCGTAATTTTAAGCGTGCCACCTTTAGCTATGACGATTAATTCTGCACCTTTTTTACCAGCATGTCCCAACATAATTGAAGCAACACAAACAGCTGTAGCCCCAGTACCACAGGCCCAGGTTTCACCGCTGCCTCTTTCCCAAACCCGAAATTTAACAGTATTTTTATCAATAACCTGAACAAATTCTGTATTGACTCCTTCCGGGAATAACTTATGATGCTCAAATTTAGGTCCTAATTTTTCTAAATCTAAAGCGTCGACATCTTCTACAAAAGTAACATAATGCGGATTGCCAACAGAAATAGCAGTGCCATTATAGACAACATCTTCTTCAAGAACAAGTCCTTGATCAACAAACATAAAATGATCACTGATCATCGGAATATCGGCACATTTAAAGATCGGTTCCCCCATATCAACACTAGCTTCTCTAACCTTTCCATCTTCACCAATAAAAACTTCTATTGTCTTGATTCCCGACAAAGTTTCTAAAGTAAAAATTGTTTTATCCGTCAAACCTTTATCATAAACATATTTTGCAACACATCTGCTACCGTTACCACACATTTTTGCTTCCGAAGCATCGGCATTAAAGATGCGCATTTTAAAATCTGCTACATCTGACTTACAAATCATAATCAAACCGTCACTGCCAATACCGAAACGTCTATGGCTCACATATTCAGAAATAGCTCCCGGATTAGGAAGTTCCTCTTGCATACAGTTGACATAAACATAATCATTACCGGTTCCATGCATCTTAGTAAATTCCATCTTCATGGCAATAGCCTCCTAATAAATTCATTATCTACTTCATATTATAGCAAATAACAACTCAAGAATACAGTGCTAAAGATTCTTTTGGTTGTTCCTTTTTAAGAACACTATATTTCTTCCTTCTATAGTATACTATTAGCCTAAGCTAACGTCAAGGGAATATCAATAATTAAAGATAAAAAATATCTGTGAGCGGATAGGCGATTCGCTTTTCCCAGGCCCTGCCTGCTCGGATAGAAGAT
>CAYVGQ010000207.1:0-2585 GCA_964450295.1 uncultured Phascolarctobacterium sp.
AAGGAAAGAATTTTTTTTGGATTTCCAAAAATAAAGTTAAAAATATTACATTTCAGTATCATGATTCCGTAACCAGCGTTATGGAAGCCGTTTTTGCCCGCGGAGACCGCAGACTATGCAAAGCCTTGTTTCTTTCATGGCAGCGTGGCGCAAAATTTGATGGCTGGAGTGAACATTTTTCGTATGAGCGTTGGTTGGGAGCAATGGAAGATGCCGGACTTAATAAAGATTTTTATATCGGACGTGAACGCGGCGAAAAAGAGTTGTTCCCTTGGGAACATATTCAGCCGGCTGTTGCACGTAGCTTTCTGCGTAGTGAATATGAAAAAGCTAAAGCCTGTGAACTTACCCATGATTGTCGCCATGAAACCTGTACCGGCTGTGGTGTATGTCAGAAGTTAGGTGTTAAAATAATTGATTGGAAAGAGCAGGAATTAGTATGAAACTAAGAATGCAAATAACCAAAGAGAAAGATATACGTTTTATCTCTCACCTGGAATATGTGCGTACTATTGAACGTGCTATTCGGCGTGCGAAATTGCCTGCGGCTTATTCCGAGGGGTTTAATCCGCATTTAAAATTTTCTTTGGCGTCAGCTTTAGGAGTAGGTGTTGTAAGTTTTGCAGAATTTGTTGAAATAGAATTGGCTGAAGCGATGGAAGCAGATGCTGCTATTATAAAAATGCGTTCAGCTCTGCCAAGAGGTATACATATTCTGGCGGCTGATGTTACTGCAAATAATGCGCCGGCACTGATGGCTTGTGCCGGCGGAGCCGATTACAGTGTTAGTTTACCTTATGCTGAGAACTATGCAGAGGCTATTGCTAAATTCAATCAAATGGAAAGTATAATTTATGCGAAAGCGGCGCCCAAACAAAGAAATAGGACTAAAGAAATAGATGTTAAATTCTATATACCTAAAATAAGCGCAAAGTTTGCAGACGGTTTTCTGACGCTTAGTTTTTCATGTAAAATTACACCTACTGGCAGTATGAAAGCCGTTGATCTTTTAAAGACTTTAAACCAGCATTTGGGTATGAACTTACCCATAGATAAAGCTGATATTACAAGATTAGACTTATATCGTGTTGCAGCAGATGGCAGTAAATTGCCAATGCTGGAGCACATAACGGTCGAATAAAAATTTTAAGGAAAGGAGGACTTCTGCATGGAAACCAAAATTATTATCAGCGCTACAGCAGAAGAAACAAGGATGGGACTTTTAGAAGAAGGAAGTCTTATGGAGTATTTGGTGGAACGTAGCAGTGAAAAGCATCTGGTGGGGAATATATTTAAAGGACGTGTAAATAATGTAGTTCCCGGTATTCAAGCAGCTTTCATAGATATTGGTTTAGAACAGAATGCCTTTCTTTATCTTAGAGACAGCGCGGATATTACGGAAGGGAAATCTTTGCTGGTGCAGATAACTAAAGATGCCAGAGGCAGCAAAGGGCCTTCTGCAACACGTGAGCTGACACTGCCGGGGCGTTATGTAGTACTACTTCCCTTGGCTGATTATATTGGTATTTCCCATAAGATAGAAGATAAAGAGGAACGTGGACGTCTTAAATCTATTATAGAAATGTCTAAACCTACTGATATGGGAATAGTTGTACGCACAGCTGCTGTCGGGGCAAGTAAGGAGGCTTTACTCGAAGACATTAAGCGCCTTTGTACAAATTGGCGGATTATTGAAGGTCGAGCTAAAGTAGAAAAAGCTCCGGCTACCCTGTATAGAGAGCTAGATCTTTCGGTAAGGATAGTTCGTGACTATCTTACCAACGATGTTTCGCAAATTATTCTGGATGATAAAGCTGTCTATAAAAGAGTCTGCGAACTGTTAAAAAATATGCCCGGAAGCACTGAAGGTCGTGTTTTATTGCACGAGAGTCAGGAAGATGTTTTCGCACACTATGGTTTGCGTGAAGAAATAGCTTCTATTTCCGACAGGCGAATTGAATTGGATTGCGGCGGTCATCTTGTTATTGATTATACAGAAGCAATGACAGTTATAGATGTTAACAGCGGTCGCTATAGTGGGCGAGAAAACCTTGAAGAAACGATTATGCAGATTAACCGTGAAGCGGCAGTTGAAATTGCGAGACAGCTACGTCTACGTGATATTGGCGGCATCATTGTAGTCGACTTTATTGATATGCATACTAGCGAACATCAACAGGAAATCTTGCAGGTTCTGCAACATGCTTTGGCCAATGATAAGATGAAGCCAAGAGTACAGGATATTACGGTTTTAAACCTAGTAGAAATCACGCGTAAAAAAGCACGTCAAAATCTTTCAGCTGTACTTTATGCGCCTTGTCCTATTTGTCAAGGAGGCGGGAAGGTGCAATCACGTGAGACAATTGCTCTGGAAATAAAACGCCGTTTGCGTACCCTACTTGCAAAACGCGGCGCTTCAAGAAGTATTTTGATTGCGGCTAATCCGTGGATGGTAGAGTGGCTGCGTTCGAAAGACTTGAAGCAATGGGAACGGGAACTGGCCTGTCGCATAAAAATAGAAGCAGATTCAGGTATGCATATCGAAACATTTTCTATTTTAGATAATACTGGTATGTCAACCACAA
>CAYVGQ010000208.1:0-1671 GCA_964450295.1 uncultured Phascolarctobacterium sp.
TGATTATCTGACTCCTTTAGCGGCAAAAAGCCGTAAACCCGTTAAAACATTGATTCTTGATCAAACGGTTATCGCCGGATTGGGAAATATTTATGCCGACGAGTGTCTGGCATTGTCAGGTATTTTGCCGACACGCTTGGCTAATACCTTGACTCATACGGAAGTGGAAGCTTTGTGTAACGCAGTTAATAAAGTAATCGCACAGGGGATTGCTAATCGTGGGACAACTTTTCGTGATTATAAAGATGGAGAAGGAAATAAAGGTGATAATCAGAACCATCTTCTGGTTTATGGGCGCGGCGGTGAAGCTTGTAAAACATGTGGAGCAACGCTGCTCACTACTAAAGTCGGTGGTCGCGGGACGGTTTATTGCGCTAAATGCCAGCATTGAGCGGAGGTCAAGATGAAAGTTATTGGACTTACTGGTGGAATTGCTTCTGGGAAAAGTACTGTAGCAACTATTTTACGTAAGTTAGGTGCGCCGATATTCGATGCTGATGCTGTCAGCAGACTCGCGGTAAATAAAGGTTCCGAAGGACTTTTACAGGTAATAGAAGCGTTTGGCAGCAGTTATCTGACGCCGGAAGGCGAATTGGATCGACCAAAGGTTGCACAGTTGGTTTTTAAAGATAAAGAAGCCCTAAAAAAACTAGAAGCTATTATTCATTCTTATGTAAGGCGGGAAGCCGCAAAGTTTCTGACACAGGCAAGTCAGAATACTCTAAAGGCAGTGGTGCTGGATGTGCCGCTATTGATTGAATGCGGTTGGTACAAGCAAGTAGATCAGGTATGGCTAGTGGCTGTAGATGAAAAACTACAGGTAGAAAGGGCTATAGCACGTAGCGGCATGACAGAACAGGAAGTAAAAGCACGTATTGCAGCACAAATGCCCTTGTCTGAAAAAAAACTATATGCTGATCTTATTATTGATAATAATGGCAGTCTGGCTGCCACTGAGCTAATAGTAAAAAAAGAATGGCAGCAGGTACTAAAAATGGGGGATTAAGGTTGGTCAAACGTCGAAAAAAGAAAAGCAGCAATAGCAAATTTTTCTTTACTATTGTTTTGCTGTGCTCGGTATCTTTGCTGGGCTGGCAAATTTGGAAGTCTGAAGAATTTCAAATGCGGTTTGTGTACATGTGGCCTTATCAGGGAGCGATTTTGGAGTACAGCGGGAAAAACAATATTGACCCCTTTTTAGTAGCGGCAGTTATTAAAAATGAAAGCAATTTTGGGCGTAAAGCCGTATCAAAAGTTGGAGCGATTGGCTTGATGCAGATTATGCCGAATACAGGGGCTTGGATAGCAGAACAGATGGGAATAAAAAATTTTACTCCGGAGGATCTTTATCGTACGGATGCTAATATTCGTTTAGGATGTTGGTATTTGGGGGAACTGGAATACGAGTTCCAGCGTAATTGGGTGTTGATGATGATTGCTTATAATGCGGGACGCGGAAAAACAAAAAACTGGATGCAGGAAAACGGCTGGGATTATGATTTTAACAGAATCGAAGATATTCCGTACAGCGACACAAGAGAATATGTGAAAAATGTCTTGTATGATCGTGATGAATATTACAAATTATATAAAGACAAACTAAAAAACTATTGACTGAGATTTGATAGTATGCTATCATATCAATGTTGCTAATCAAGACAGCTACAATGC
>CAYVGQ010000208.1:1681-2580 GCA_964450295.1 uncultured Phascolarctobacterium sp.
CGTGTTCTTATGCTGACGGCATATAATGCGGGGCGCGGCAATACCAGAAATTGGATGGAAGAATTCAACTGGGATGCTGATTTCGGTAGTATAGAAGCCATTCCGTACGTAGATACCCGAGAATATGTCCGTAAGGTTTTGTATGACCGGGGACAATATTATAAATTGTACAAAAATCGTATTGATAACTATTGACGTGATATGTGTGATATGCTATCATATTAGCGTTGCCAGTACATGACGCGCGGTCGTGGCGGAACGGCAGACGCGCTAGCCTCAGGAGCTAGTGGGGGCAACCCCGTGGAGGTTCAAGTCCTCTTTACCGCACCATTTTTTCTATAGTACTAAGAACATCCCTAACCAATGCGGTTGTGGCGGAACGGCAGACGCACCATCTTGAGGGGGTGGCGGGGAGACCCGTGTGGGTTCAAATCCCACCAACCGCACCATATTGAAATCATTGAAGCTGGATTTTACTTGCTTTGAGGACACTGTAGATTTTATCTATAGTGTCTTTTTTATATATATTCATATTATCTAAGACTATACTGTTTTATTTTGCCAGTCGATTTTTTAAAAGCGAGTTACTTTAGAAGTTAAGTCGGTAAAATAAAAAACTTTATTTCATTTTTTCAATTTATTCGAAATAGTTAGAAAAAACTAAAAATTAGCAGGAAATCAGGAAGATTTAGCGAAGATATTGAATAAAAAGAAATAAAGCAGATTAATAACTTACGCGTTTATTTAAGATCTTAAGCAGCCCATAAGGAGGAGATATTATGGCTGAAAAAAGGATGAAGGATAAAAGTATCGCCGAAATTGAGAAAGAGTTTCTCACATATGGCAAGATGAAAGATTGGCGTGCTTTGGACAGCACCGCATCATATTTGGCTATAAGA
>CAYVGQ010000209.1:0-2566 GCA_964450295.1 uncultured Phascolarctobacterium sp.
CACCTAAAGTAAGAAGTATTTCTCTTGATGTAGGCGGAACGACAACTGACATTGCTTTTTGGGAACAAGGACTGCCGCTGTTAGCACGGCAGGGAGCGAAAGTGGCCGGATATCCAACATCTGTCAGATCTTTTCATATGCGTAGCGTGGGTATTGGCGGCGATAGCTGTATAAAAAGGTTGGCAACTGGGTTTGTAGTAGGTCCGCAACGCAGCGGGGCTGCAATGGCTGTTGGCGGCAGTTTACCTACATTGTCGGATGCTTTGATTACGGCCGGCTATGTTGACTTTGGTAATAAAGCCGCCGCTGCTGTTGCGATGCGGCAATTTATGCAGGATGGGGAAACAGAGAAGACTGTGGCTCAACAAATTGTAGCTGCGGCAACTACTGTTTTAGAAACGACAATTACTGAAATGTTGGGTGAATGGAGTATTCAACCGGTTTATACAGTTAATGATGTTATTAAGGGAACGGAATTTGAACCGGAACTGCTGATTGGGGTTGGCGGAGGAGCACCGGGACTTATCAAGGCCTTGGGGGAAAGCATGGATTTGCCTGTAAAAATTCCTCTTGGCGCAATGGTGGCTAATGCTGTCGGTGCCGCTTTGGCAAGACCCACTTTAGCTGCTAGTTTGCGAGCCGATACGACTGAAGGTTACTATCTTATTCCGGAAAGTGGGAAACGACAACGTCTTCCAAGCGGCTTTGGTATGAAAATGGCTGAAGAACTGTTGTCAACCTGGTTGCATAAGCAGGCGAAAGTTTGGCAATTGCCGGGGCAGCAAACAGAAGTCATCAGTAAAGAATTTTTCAGAACAATACATAGTTATCACGAGAGTGGAGAAATAATTTCGTTGAGAATGCAGTTACAACCGGGTATTTTGCAGAAGGTAACCGGCAGGGAGGTGGCGTTTTGAAAGCAAATCTGGGATTGGTATTTTTCCCTGCGTTTGATTGGATGATCTCGCCGACGCATCCGGAACGGCAGGAACGTTTGCTTTATACTCGTGACCAGCTATTGGAGGAAGGCCTTTTCGATTTGCCACAAATAAGGGAATACCGACCGCGACTGGCAGAAATCAATGATTTGCAGCGCGTACATATCGGCGTGCCCTCAATAGCGCGGCTGATTACGCCGGCACATCTGACTTCTGCCGGCGGCTGCTTGACGGCTGCCGATGCAGTTATGTCGGGAGAAGTTAAGCGTGCTTTCGCTTTGGTACGTCCTCCGGGGCATCATGCTATGCGAGTAGTACACGGTATTCGAGGGTTTTGTACTATTAATATCGAAGCAGTTATGGTAGAGTATTTGCGCAGTGTTTATGGTGTAAAAAAAATAGCTGTCGTTGATACGGATGTGCACCATGGTGACGGTTCGCAGGACGTGTTCTATCATGATGCAGACATCTTGTATATCTCTTTTCATCAAGACGGACGAACATTGTATCCGGGAACTGGATTTCCTGATGAAGCAGGCAGTCCTGCTGCTTGGGGGAGTAATATCAATTTGCCACTGCTGCCCGGAACGGGCGACGAAGGGCTGCACAGATTATATGACGGCTTGATTCAACCGATTCTTGATGATTTTGAGCCGGAGCTAATAATTAATTCAGCGGGTCAGGATAACCATTTTAGCGATCCGCTGGCCTCCATGTCGGTAACGGCACAAGGCTATGCGCGTCTGGCCGATAAGTTAAAAGCCGATATTGCTGTTTTGGAAGGCGGATATTCCGTAGAAGCAGCTTTGCCCTACGTTAATACAGGTATTATTTTGGCCATGGCTGACATGGATTATAGCAAGGTAGTAGAGCCGGATCAAAGTGAACTAAGACGCCAGGATGAACGCTGTAATAAACGCGTAGACCAGCTGATTAGGGAAACAGGAGAACTTTGGCGTACAAGAATGGCAACAAGAAAAGAGCAGCTGGCTCAATGTGGTGATACTTGGGGCCGCAGAAAAAACATTTATTATGATGAAGAGGGAATTAGGGAAGAACAGGTTGAAACGGCGCATTATTGCAAACATTGCAGTGGTTATCTGACCATTCAAACTGCTGCTGCGGGAACACGCTTTGGCGATCAGAGCGCCTTTATTGTTTCCCTACATAGGGATACCTGTAAGGCATGTTTGAGGAAGGCTTATGACGAAGCATTATTGGAAAAACGTAATCAGAAGTGGCAGTATATTCTGGTTCAGCATCGTACTGACGGTAAAATAGAATATTTGTAAGCAGATAGGCTGTAATCATTTAATTAATTTTAGGAAACGGAGTACAGGACGCTAATGAAAGAACTAGTTATTGCAACACGTAATCCCGGTAAAATGGAAGAGTTTAAAGAACTTATGAAGGAATTGGAGGTGGAATTACGCTCCCTAGAAGCATGGACAGAGGTCGGAGAACCTGAGGAAACAGGGCGTACTTTTATGGCAAATGCCAGGCTCAAAGCGATATATTATGCTAAAGCGACAGGTTTTCCCTGCATTGCCGATGACTCCGGGCTGGAGGTTCTGGCACTTGAGGGAGCTCCGGGTGTACGCAGCGCTCGTTATGCGGGCGAAAAAGCC
>CAYVGQ010000210.1:0-2565 GCA_964450295.1 uncultured Phascolarctobacterium sp.
CGGTATAGGTACGGGCATTGGTGATGGAAGAGGGGCAGGAATAGGCACAGGTGAAGGCGGCGGTTATGCGGGTGGTAATCCTTCTGCTAATCCGGCTGTTCCACCAAGGGTGTTGCGAAGCCGTCAACCAAATTATCCGGCTAGCGCACGTAGCGCTAATATAGAAGGCACTTCTACAGTTCGTATTCTAGTTGGTTATGAAGGAGAGGTAGAGTCTGTAGTTATTGTTGAATCTTCCGGCGATGCTGCTTTGGATAATGCGGCGGTCGAAGCGTGTTACGGATGGCGTTTTAGCGGCGCAAAAAATGGTATTGGACAAAAAATACGCTGTTATACATATGTTCCGATTACTTTTAGGTTGAGATGATTAAAACTAAATATTAATCTCCATTGGTTTTTTCTGGATTTCATGCTATAATAATACGGTAATTTGATATTATTAGGTGCCCGTGAGGGCATAAACGGCAAGAACGGTGCAAATCCGACACGGTCCCGCCACTGTAATAACGTATTTTGATACGTTTAAGCCAGGCGCCTGCCTATGTGTATAAGCTTTATCCACGAGTGATGGAGATAGCAAGTGACTTTGCTATTTTGGTGAAGTTTAAACTTGTATCTTTATGACTTCTGTCGGTAACGGCAGAAGTCTTTTCTAATTATTAGTAGAGAATACTAGATGAAAGGCCATATCTAGCAATATATTAGCTCAGAAAGGGGCGCTACATGGAAGAATATCAGATTTCTCAGGGAAAACGTTTACGTTGTGGTTACACGACGGGCAGTTGTGCAACAGCGGCTGCAAAGGCTTCAGCCGCAATGCTTTTAACGGGCAAGAGAATTGATTGTGTGCAAATAGATACACCAAAAGGTATTGTTCTAAATTTGGAACCGGAAGAAGTTTCCATTACAAAGAATCATGTAACTTGTGCCATACGCAAAGACAGCGGTGATGACCCTGACGATACTAATGGTATTTTAATTTACGCAAAGGTGGAAAAGACAAAAAACCCAGGGATCTCGTTAATAGGCGGCCAAGGAATCGGACAAGTAACAAAACCAGGTTTGGCTTGTGCAGTTGGAGGACCTGCTATAAATCCGATACCTCGCAAAATGATTACGGAAGAACTTATGAGAATGATGGCGGAAATGCATTACCAGGAAGGGTTAAGGGTCACGATATCGGCGCCGGAAGGCGTTAATATAGCAAAAAAAACTTTTAATCCTCGGTTAGGGATTATTGGGGGTATCTCTATTTTAGGTACCAGTGGTATTGTAGAGCCGATGAGTGAAAAAGCTTTAATAGAGACGATGTATGTGGAAATAGATGCCCAGTTCGCGTCAGGAAATAAAAATTTAGTGGTGTTTTTTGGCAACTATGGAGAAGACTTTACTCGTGATGTACTTGGTCTTGATATAAGAGGAGCTATTACATGCAGTAATTTCGTCGGTGAACTTTTGGATTATGCTGTTTACAAAGGATTTGAAACCCTGATTTTGATAGGACATGCGGGTAAACTTGTAAAATTAGCACAGGGTGTTATGAATACACATTCTAAGTACGCGGACTGCCGTACTGAAGCGTTGGCCCTGTATGCAATGTTTGAAGGCGCGGATATTGGTACTGGTAAAGCAATAGCTAACTGTCTTACTACTGATGAGGCTGTTAAAATTTTGCAGCGAGAGGGAATTTTTGAAAAGGTCATCGCTAAGATCACCGAACGTATTGATTTTTACATGCAGCACCGTGTGCATGGGAAAATAAAAACTGCGGCATTAATGTTTTCGAATGTATACGGTATTTTAGGGAAAACGGTGCTCGCTGATGAGTTAGTAAAATTACATTTAAAGAACAAACAGGGAGGATAAAAATATGAGAGGTAAATTGTACAGTGTAGGTATTGGACCAGGCGATCCGGAATTATTGACATTAAAGGCAGTGCGTTTGCTCAAAGAGTGTGACGTCGTTGCTCTGCCTAAAGGCGATACCGATATTATGACTGCTAAAAATATTGTTAATCAAGTTGTTGCTCTTGATAAGAAGGAACAACTCGTAATTTATATGCCGATGACTAAAGATATGTCAGCAATGAACAAGGCTCATCAAGAGGGCGCTGATGCTATCATCAAATTACTTGATGAAGGTAAAAATGTTGTTTTTATTACTTTGGGTTGTCCTACAGTATATGCAACATGTATTTATGTGCATAAGCTGGTCTTAAAAGCTGGTTATGAGGCAGAATTAGTTGCTGGTGTAACGTCTATCTGTGCTGTAGCTGCTAAATTAAATGTATCATTGTGTGAACGGGCAGAACCGTTAATTGTTTTACCTGGCAGTTATAAAGAAGTATCAAAATTCCTTGATGGACCTGGCAATAAAGTTTTAATGAAATCTGCCAGTGAAATTGCTCGTGTACGTGATGAACTTAAGGAGCGCGGTTTAATAAAAAATGCCGCTATGGTTGAACGTTGTGGTTTACCTGGTGAAAAGAT
This sequence comes from uncultured Phascolarctobacterium sp., assembly GCA_964450295.1. Lineage (GTDB taxonomy): Bacteria > Bacillota > Negativicutes > Acidaminococcales > Acidaminococcaceae > Phascolarctobacterium. The sequence continues at coordinate 2,491 of CAYVGQ010000210.1, forward strand.
TTATCGTAATTTAGAGGAAATTGATCCAAACAGCAGTTATTTTTCTGTTATTTTAGTAAAAGAAAAGGAGTTTGA
>CAYVGQ010000211.1:0-2551 GCA_964450295.1 uncultured Phascolarctobacterium sp.
CCTTTTAAGGCAGAGCTTTATTTTTATTATAATCTTTTAAAGCTGCTTTTTGGCTGTTTACAAACAGGGCAAACATAATCATCCGGTTCTTTTGTTATATCACCTTCGTAAATATAACCGCAAACCTCACAAACATATCTTACCGACGTTTTTTCCCCCGACAAGTCTTCTTCCGCTTGGTATGTAGGTGCATTTTTAGGAGCTTTACCCTTAATGACATTATGATAATAATCATAAGTCATTGGCTTCTCTCCACTGCCGGCCACAGAATTAATTAATCTCCCCATAATCAAACAATGCGTTTCTGAATCATGTATTGCAATAACATCACAAATAAAATAACCACATGCATGTTCCTTGACTATTGGCAACCCATTTAGAATATCGCAAGCGAAATTTTCTCCGCAGAATTTATCTGTATCGCGCCCACAAGAAAATCCCAATTCAGCAATAACATTGCGGTCAACGTTCTCCGACAGAACGGAGATACTAAAGCGTTTGCTATTCTTTATTGCTTCGTAAGTAAAATTTTTTTTGTTCATACTTACAGCAATAATAGGATTTGCACTTGTTACCTGTATAACCGTATTAACAATGCAGCCCGCAGGGCTGTTCTTATACACAGTACCAACCGCATACATGCCATAAGTAATTTTATGCAGAATAGACCTATCCATTTTTAACCCTTCTTTCATTTTATTGCTTCAATTATACTATATATTGAAGTAAAATAAAAGTTTTTGAAGATTTATCCAATATATTACTTTCTTGCAAAACATTTTACTTGCTTTAAAAATTAGCAGACGCAAAGTGGGCCCATAAATAATTGCCTATTGGACGATTATTTCCAGATAACAACTTAATTCCTCACGCTCAAAACTAAAGTCTATGTCTTTGGTAAAACCAGTATATTCTATTATTCCCACAAATTGATATGAACTTTATTTTTAAATATCTTGCTTAGAATAAACATCTTTATATTCATCCTTCGTTTCAAGAACCTTTTTTGCAAAAGGACATAGAGGAATAATCTTTCTTCTACTATCTCTGGAAAAAGCAACGACTTTTTTCACTAGTTCATTGCCTATAGAATGTCCTTTCCACTTTGAATCAATATAAGTATGATCAATAACAAGAATTTTTTCACCTTTTTTAGAAAATGAAATTTCACCAATTTCATTTTCTTCATAAAAAACAACAAACCTATTATGATTTTCTTCTAATCTATATTCAAACATCTGTTTCTCCCCCTTTATCTTATGCCTTAATATCATTTTATTAACTACAAAATTCTGTCCGGACAATTTCTTAGGAGTTTCAGACTTTTGCCCCGATGTTAATGCCTATAAGTAAATTTTAGCACTTTTGAGAGATTATAACCAATAGAGTTTTCTTTATGAACCGCCAGCGAAAATGTCTTAGGGGATAAAACCATGAAAAAGCTTATAAATAACAAGATAAAAAAACTCAACAACCTTTATTCGGTTGTTGAGCGAGGACGGTTTGCGGTGCTTCAAAATGTCGGAGAATGTCCCCTTGATTTTTATTCTCCTTCAAATTTTCTTATAATATACTTTGCCTTTTCCACAGATAAAGGAACTTCAGCTTCAGCAAAATATTCAATATCCACAACCTCGACAATTGCTTCGTTATTATCTTTTCCAACAGGAACAACTACAAAATCGCCAATCTCAATACTGTCATCATCAGTTAAATAATAATATGACTTTTGCCCTTCATCAAAGGTTATGGCACAAAAAATATAATCTGTTTTACGCCTTTTTACTTTGCCATATACGGATGGATCAAGTATTTCTCCTAAACCGTAAAATCTTATGAAATTAAATGTTCTCTCTGCAAATTCATCAAAATCACTCGGCAAACCATTTTTATCAAATGTACCTATAACAATACGCTGCGGATTTTTCTTATAGTCAATAGTAATCGTATAATCCTTTGTTTCATTTGGATTTTCAACTATATCATCAGCGTTTCCTTTGATGTGCGAAAATAAATTATCTGCATCAAAACTATCAAGGAGATTTTCGATACCGCCTTTAACCGCATATTTTCGTGAAACCTTGCAACCAGCACCGATATTTTGAATGTGTTCAAGCGTTTCAGTTTCTCTATCGATAAGCAGTCGCTCCGTATAATCCCAAGTTGCATATTCCAACGTTGCACCCTCTGACACTACTCTAGGTTTGATTTTTGTTACTCTATGATAATCGAAAGCTATTCTATTTATCACATCTGGTTTGCAATTTCCGTCAAAGACGTAAATACTATCCATGCCGATAGTTTCACGAATAAGGTTAGATAAATCTGTACCTTCATAGTCGAATTCAGCGCCGAGTGAACCTCTAAATTTATATGTAACACCTTCAGTGTTTGTAAGTTCCAGCACCCAATTGCCACTGTCAGTAGCCAAAATCTCGTCATATTCATTGCCGAAATAGGTTGCTATTGCTTTGAACAAATTATCAGCAGCGGATTTTTCGATTTTAAAGTTTTTGTTTCGTGCCTTTTCGTACTTTTCCGCATCACCGTA
>CAYVGQ010000212.1:0-609 GCA_964450295.1 uncultured Phascolarctobacterium sp.
CGAATTAGGTTATATCACCTATTACTAGTCGCTCTAGCCTGCCACTATCTTAAATTACATGTCAAAAATTCACGTCAAGAGGCAGCTCCTATGCGGATTTTCAGTAATATCAGCAACATTAGTAGTAACATTTTTGAGATCCTTTACTTTGATTAGACCGGCGTTAGCCAAAACTAAAAGAGCGCGGCCGCCGTTGGAAGGATCGTTAGGAATACCGATAGTTGCGCCGTCAGGGATCGGGTCACCTTTTTTCAGCGTTTTGGAGTAAGCTGCCATCGGGAAATTAACGGTTTTGAAGACTTCTACCAGATCAAATTTAGGTTCCTTTTGCAGGGTTGCATCCAAATAAGGGCGGTGTTGCATGCAGTTGGCAAAAACTTCGCCTTGAAAGAGTGCGACGTTAGGTGTTACATAGTCGTTGAATTCGAGGATTTCCACTTTTAAACCTTGTTTTTCTGCTAGTTTTTTGACATTATCCATAATCTCGGCATGGGGACCGGCAGTAACGGCTATTTTGACCGGCGCACTGTTATCAGGGGTTTTGGCGGCTTCTTTTTTATCGCCAGCACAACCGAAGGTAGTTAGAGCAGCTATGCATAAAGCTGCTAC
>CAYVGQ010000212.1:619-982 GCA_964450295.1 uncultured Phascolarctobacterium sp.
TTTATAGTTTGTTTTTATTAAGCTTTTTGGAAAAATAATCGCCTAGGGACTGGATTGATTGCACCATCACGATCAGGACTACGACAGTAATCAGCATTACATCCATCTGGAAGCGCTGGTAACCATAACGAATTGCCAGGTCGCCGAGACCGCCGCCGCCTAGAGTGCCGGCCATAGCAGAGTAGCCGATCAAAGCGATAACGGCAAGGGTGATGCCAAGTACGATAGAGTGCATTGCTTCCGGCAGCAATACTTTGCGGATAATCTGTAGCGGGCTTGCTCCCATAGCCTGTGCTGCTTCAATGACGCCATGGTCAATCTCCAGTAGGGGTGGTTGATAACTGCTCTGACGTGACCTGATCT
>CAYVGQ010000212.1:992-1944 GCA_964450295.1 uncultured Phascolarctobacterium sp.
AGGCCGTGATGAACAACGTAGGCGATGCCGAGGCGATAAAAGGCGCTGCCGAGATGGTTAGCGGTACGATGGAAGCCGTAGTACCGATTGAGGACCCAACTAAAAGACGGGTCAGCGGGATGATTGCCACCATTAATATAATGAAGGGAGTTGAACGGGTAGCGTTGACAATTGCGCCCAAAATACTGTTGACAGGTACGTTGGGCAAGATGTGGTTTTTACGGGTGACAGTCAAAATCACGCCGAGAGGCACGCCGATGAGCGTAGCAAGGATTGTGGAAGCCAGCACCATATAGCAGGTTTCCCAAAAGGATTTAAGTAAAAGAGCAAACATTTCAGGAGACATAACCGATCACCTCAACTTTCAATTGCTGTTCGTGCAGATATTTTAGTGCATTTTCTATACCATTGGCACTGCCGGAGATTTCAATAATCAGTGTGCCGAAAGGAATATCTTTCAGGGAATCGATGTTACCGTAGATGATATTGATATCAACGTCGAACTTTTTGACCATGCCTGAAACGACAGGATCGCCGGCGGAATTCCCTATAAAGGAGAGACGAACGACAAGATTACTGCCTTCTTTATAAGTTTCGCTGATAGTAGAGGACTGCAGTAGCGAGGGAAGTTCAATCTTGTTGATGCTTTTTACAAAATCTTTGGTAGTGGGACTCTTGGGATCAGTAAAAATTTCGACCATGGAGCCTTCTTCGATGATGTTGCCGTTTTCGATAACTGCAACTCTGTCGCAGACTTCTTTAACTACCTCCATCTGATGGGTAATCATAACGATAGTTAGATTTAAGCGTTTGTTAATGTCTTTGAGCAGCTCCAAAATAGATTTTGTGGTCTGTGGGTCAAGGGCGGAGGTTGCTTCATCACATAGTAATACTTTTGGATTGCTTGCTAAAGCGCGTGCGATACCGACACGCTGCTTTTGTCCTCCCGAAA
>CAYVGQ010000212.1:1954-2549 GCA_964450295.1 uncultured Phascolarctobacterium sp.
AGTAGTCACCACGTTCTTGGAGTTGAACCAGCTCTAACAGCGGCTGAACACGTTTTTTAATTTCTTCTTGAGACAGACCCTGTATTTCCAGCGGAAAAGCTATGTTGTCATAAACGGTACGAGAAGCCAGCAGATTAAAATGCTGGAAAATCATACCGATGTTTTGGCGGGCTTTACGCAGTTGCTGATTATCCATTGCGGTCAGTTCTTGACCATCAACAAAAACATGACCTCCCGTCGGGATCTCTAACATATTTATACAGCGTATTAACGTAGACTTGCCGGCACCGCTAAGGCCGATAATACCAAAGATTTCTCCGGCATTAATATGTAAGTTTGTTTGCTTTAAGGCTTGAATATCGCCTGCGTTGCTGTAGTAGGTCTTTTCTACATTGCGTAAATCGATCATACTTTGCTCCTCTTTCTGTTTTAAAATCGTAAAAAAACCCTTCACACAGGTGAAGGGTATCGAAAATCTTTTCGTACTGCTTCATCTGCCGGACCCAAGTCCGTTGGATTTGGCACCGTTCACTTTGTGATGGTTGCCGTAGCTTCATAGGGCCATTCCCTCGGCTACTCTTGATGAAAGACTGTT
>CAYVGQ010000213.1:0-2536 GCA_964450295.1 uncultured Phascolarctobacterium sp.
CTCCCGAAAGTAGAATTGGATGCCAACCAGGAAATTGAACAGGAAGTTGAAGCTACTTCTACTTCTTCTTCCAAACAGATTATTTCCGGAATTATTTTGCTTGTAGTTGTTTTGGTAATGGCTCTTGACATCAAAGGCGTTAGCTTAGAAATGGCTGCAATTATCGGCGCATTAGTTTGCGTACTGACTGGTTGCTTGACTGAAAAACAAGCTTATGCTTCTATCGACTGGGTAACAATTTTCTTGTTTGCAGGCATGATGCCTGTTTCCGCTGCCATGGATAAAACTGGCGCAGGTAAATTGATTGCTGAATGGACTGTTGGCCTAATGGGCGGCTCTCCTTCTCCGTTGATTGTTACGGCGGTATTGTTTGTTCTTTCTTGTGGTTTGACACAGTTTATGTCTAACACTGCATCTGCAGCTTTGTTGTGCCCGATTGGCGTTGCCATTGCTAAACAGCTTGGTGCTGATCCGAAAGCAGTTATTATGGCTATCGCAGTAGCTGCATCTTGCGCATTTGCTACTCCGGTAGGCACTCCTCCGAATACTTTGGTTCTTGGCCCTGGCGGTTACAAATTTATGGACTACGTTAAAGCTGGTACCGGTCTTGTTGTTGTTTGCTTCGTAGTATCATTGGTTATAATTCCTATAGTATGGCCGTTCTTCCCCGGTAAATAAGCTAAGAATTCAACATCGTATCTTAACTCAAAAACCTGTCGATTTATTTCGGCAGGTTTTTGTTTTGTTTAGATCAATTTTGTTTTTTTTGTTATAATATAAATATATTTCGTTAATAGTGGGGTAGCAAGATGGGAAAAAAACAGGAAGAAGAAATAATTATTAAAGGCCCTTATGGCAAAATAAATGGAATAATTACTCACTGTATGGATAAAAGGCAGACTTCGCAGGTTTTGATTTTGGTTCATGGATTTCGCGGTTCTATGGAAGGCGGCGGCAGAGCAATAATCTTGGCCGAAATGGCGTCGGAATTTTGCAGTGTAGTACGTTTCAATTTCAATGGATGCCAAATATTGAGTAAACAGATAGATGAACTTGAGGCAGTTGTTATGTATGTACGTCTGCATTTAAATGCAAGCAGGATTTTTTTGTTGGGACGAAGTATGGGAGGGGTGGCCGCGCTTGTAACGGCATCAAAGCAGTCTGATATCGCAGGACTTGTTCTTTGGGCGACTCCCAATGATTTGTACGGCACCCTCAAAAATGCTTTGGGGCCGGAGCGTTATGATGCACTAACAGCCGGAAAAACGCTATATTTAAACGATGAGAGGGGCGAAGTAATACTAAAACCTGCCTTTCTTGAAGATTTTAAAAATTATGATTTGCAGGGAATACTTAGTAAATGGCATAAACGGCCGTTGTTGATACTGCATGGGGAAAAGGATGAAACTGTTGCTGTAGAACAGGCGCGGCGAGCATTTTATTTAGCCGGTCTTCCTAAAAAAATCGTTATTATCAATGGCGGCGATCATAGTTTTACTAACCATGGAAATAAAGCTGCTGAAGAGGTTGTTACCTGGCTAAAAAACCGACTTTTATAAAGAAAGCATTTTGTGTTGCAACCGTGATTTTAGTACATGACCTTGTGGTATAATATTTATAGAAAGATACAGGAGGATAATATCGTGAAAAGACTATTAATTATATTTTTAGTTATTTTATGCAGTCTCAGCGTGGTTGCCTGCGGCAATGAAAAAAAGGTAGAACAAGCTGCGTCGATGAATCAGGCAACTGCTATATTTGAAACATCAATGGGCAATTTTGAAGTCAAACTAGCAACGGATTTAGCACCTAAAACATGTGAAAATTTTATTAGTCTTGCCAAAAAAAATTTTTATAATGGTATAATCTTTCATCGTGTTATTGATAATTTTATGATTCAAGGTGGCGATCCTACCGGTACCGGAACAGGTGGGCCGGGATATAAAATTAAAGATGAATTTAGTAGCAAATTGACACATGAGGGAGCTGGAATATTGTCGATGGCAAATTCCGGTCCTAATACAGGCGGTAGCCAGTTTTTTATAACCTTACGTGCTTGTCCTTGGCTTGATGGTAAACACGCCGTTTTTGGTAAAATTACGCAAGGGATGGATGTTGTTTATAAGATTGGCAAAGTTAAAACTGACGGTAATGACAAGCCTTTAGAACCGGTAATAATTAAAAAGATTCATAAAAGAAGGCTAAGATAAGGAAGGAGCAATAATTTGTCCTTTTTACAAAGTGAACGTATTATCGAAGTGCAAGATCAACAGGAAATGGTTGGTGTTTTAGGCCGAAATGATGAACTGCTGCGTGTTATAAAAGAACATTATGATAGTGTCATTGTGGCGCGTGGCAATGTCATTGTTTTTAGTGGTGCAGATAATGAGGTCGGTCAAATTGAAACTTTATTTAAAGAACTATTGTTTCTGTATAGGCAGGGAACGCCTCTCACTATACACGATGTGCGCTATAGTATAAAAATGATTGCTGCCGGCCGGCTTGAGAGCTTGCATCGGATGTATGCTGATACTAT
>CAYVGQ010000214.1:0-2488 GCA_964450295.1 uncultured Phascolarctobacterium sp.
TTTACCGAAACTTACCTCTTTTGTCCTTTAGGCATTTGTTTTGACAAAATTATCCAGTACCGCACCGGGGGCTACCATCGGTTCAACCAGGTCACTTTGTTTGACAACGGCTTCGATTAGGAAGTTTGTCCCCAGCGTTCGTGCCTTGCCTAGCGCAGCAGTAAATTCTTCACAGGTTTTAACTGTTACGCCGTCTGCGCCACAGGATCTGGCAAAACCAACAAAATGGGGTCAATAAGGTGGAGGAATACCGTTTATCATAAAAAATCTCCTGCCATTGGCGAACCATACCTAAACAGCTGTTATTAATAACAACGGTAATAAACGGTGCATTTTCACGCATTGCTGTATATAGCTCCATACCTGTCATTTTAAAACCGCCGTCGCCACAGATTTGTACGACTTGTGCGTCCGGTCGTGCTATTTTTGCACCTAAGGCGGCAGGCAAGCCAAAGCCCATTGTACCGCAGCCTCCGCTGGTTAGATGGTGCCGTGGGGAATCCACTGCCAGATGTAGCGCCGCCCACATCTGATTTTGCCCTACATCGGTGACAAAAATTGTTTCCTCACCTGCAAAAATGCGCGTTAGTTCTTTCATCAACCAAGGAGCCGTAAGGACATCTCCCTTTTGAGACGATCGGTTTTCCGTATCATTCCAAGCCTTAATTGTGTGCCACCAATGTTCAATATCCAGCTTCTCAACGCGTTTTGTCAGTTTGTCTAAATTCTCTTTCATATCACCTACAAGTGGTAAGGCTGTCATAATATTTTTATCGACTTCTGAGGGATCTATATCCAACTGGATAATGGTTTTTTTACCTACATAGCGAGTTCGATCACCGGTCACACGTTCACTAAAGCGACTGCCGGCTACGATAAGGACATCTGCATTGGCAACGGCCATATTTGCTGCAATATGCCCATGCATTCCGGTTAAACCCAGGCATTGCGCATCACTGCCGGGAAAAACTCCTATTCCCATAAGAGTATTAACTACGGGCATACCTGTTTTTTTGGCAAAACGTCGTACTTCTTCAGAACTGTTGCTGTGAATAGCTCCGCCACCGACTAGAAAAACGGGCTGTTTGGCATTGGCAATAGTCACTGCGGCCGCTTCCAAAACTTCTTCTCCGGCCATTTCCTTATCCAATTGCGGCAATGTTTCAGCTTCCGTCCACTCAACTTCGCCAATTTGTAAATTACTTGGTATATCAACAAGCACCGGTCCGGGACGTCCCTCCTGTGCTAGATAAAAAGCTTGTCGCAGTGCAGGAAGAATTTCTTCAGGCTTACGTACTAAAATATTGTATTTTGTGATGGGCAATGTGACACCGACGATATCTATTTCTTGGAAAGAGTCGCGCCCCAAATTTGCCACCGAAACCTGTCCTGTAATAGCAACCAGCGGTACCGAATCCAAATACGCTGTTGCCAAACCTGTAACGATATTAGTTGCACCAGGCCCTGAGGTTGCAATGCATACGCCTGTCTTACCGCTGGCGCGGGCATAACCGTCTGCCGCATGTATCGCTCCCTGCTCGTGAGCTGTCAGCACATTATGCAGCGAGGCGTCGTAAAGAGCGTTGTATAAGGGTATCACCTGTCCGCCGGGATAGCCAAAAACGGTATCAACACCCTGTTCTAACAATACTTTAATAATAGCTTGCGCACCAGATAGCTTCATTCTCGGGTCACCTCCTAACATCCTCACTTTTAAACGGCGGCCTGTTCCTGCAGCATCAGAGTATTTACAGAAACTACTGCTACCTGTTTAGATAAAAGTTTTGTCATCTGCGCCACATCGTTTTCAGTATTTAAGACGATTTCCAGTTCCATTCCGTCAGCATGGGCTTTCAGCTTCAGCTCTCTTACTTCAACGCCTTGTTTGGAGAGTATTCTCAATACGCGCGGCAGTAAGGTTTCCTCATTTTTAGCTCTAAGAAATAATTTTCCTGACATCTTAACTTCCTCCTCTGTATGTTTTTGATGGAAAGCAGTGCGTTAGGAACAATAAAAAACGCCCCTGCTTACGCAGGGGCGTATAAAATACGCGGTACCACCCTAATTTATAACTTTCGCACCAGTCCATCAACCGGCTCAGAATTAACGCATCTGGTACGCATCATGCTACTTACTCATGTTTTCGCTGACGAGTTCATGGGTGATTTACTTAACAAGCACTCTGTACCGGTTTACACCAACCACCGGCTCTCTGTAACTTCGTATCCTGTCTTTCTTCCCAATCATCACTTTTAGATTTCAATATTAAGATTAGTCACATTATGCCATTTTTAAGAACTCTTGTCAACACTTTTTTAAAAAAACTTTTTTTGTTCAAATATTTACAATGTTTTTAGATAATTGCCAAGTAAAATGGAGATTTGTTCACTATATACAGATTTTTCAGCAAGTAAAACTGCTTTTACCTGTTTTGCAAAATTTCCGGCATCCGGAGACAACAGTGTCCGATAACTAAGTGCATAGTCTT
>CAYVGQ010000215.1:0-1104 GCA_964450295.1 uncultured Phascolarctobacterium sp.
GCCGAAAGAATTTGAAAAGGTTGTAGTTAGAACTGTGGAGGTCGCAGAGACTTCCGAGGGCGTCGAAGATAAAGCATTAAACGAGTACACTAATGCTGAGTTGCAAAACATTTGTGATGAACGTGGGATTGCCGTTCCCAAAAATGCTAACAAAGCGAAACTTGTAGAACTGATAGAGGCGGCTTTGGCGGAAGAGGAAGAAAACAATTTGCCCCCGATTAATGCCGCTGCAACAGTCAAATGAAAACCTTTAAAGACCAGATAGCCGCAGATAATTCTGCGGCTTTTCTGAATGTCTTAGAGTTCGCAGATGAGCACGATATTAACGGGACGGTATGTATTGCCATATTGCAGGATATTTCTGTAGCTGAGGGATTGTCAACGGGCGCTGGGCAGGAGCAAACTTATCCGGGGATATATGGTAGTAGATTGCAGGTTAACTGTTTGGCAGTTTCTTTGCCTGAGGTTCCTGCATATGGACAGTTGTTTTCTGTGGATAATAAACAATATCTGGTCGAAAGCTGTGCTGATGACATGGGTATTTTAACTATTCAATTGGTGGCGAATGACAGATGATCTTTATTGATGCTAAGGAAATAGAAAGAGCTAAAATATTGCTGCACGAATATCCTAGGCAGGTGTACGCAGCTGCCGGCAGTGCTATTAATCGCACTATTACAGCTGTTAAAACGCAGGTATCTAAAACTATCAGGGCAAATTACCTTATATCGGCAAAAGATGTTAAGGATACGCTGAGCATCAAACGCGCGTCTAATTTTAGGTTAACCGGGAAGATTAGTTCTACCGGAGCGGCGCCGCTGATCACGGCCTTTAGAGTACGGGCTTATAAAAAGGGACCTGTGAGGGTGCAAGTCTTAAAAAAAGGCAGACCGGTGCCTGTACCAGGGCTTTTTATAGGTACGTCATTAAAAGGATATGTCGGTGCTATGCAGCGTAAAACGGCAAGAATGAGGTATCCTTTACGGATTCCTTATGGTCCGAGTGTTCCGCAAATGTTCGGTGCAGAGCGGTCAATGGCTATAATTGCACCGTTTGCAGAAAAGACGTTAAATAAGAGATTCTTACATGAAGTTCAATACAGGC
>CAYVGQ010000215.1:1133-2468 GCA_964450295.1 uncultured Phascolarctobacterium sp.
GAAATACGGAGGCAACTAATGACACAAACGGAGTTAATGGAAAATCTAGCGGAGTTCTTAACAGTTTTGGTTGAAGAATATGAAAGTCAACAGTCGGATGGCGAGCTAGTGCCGGTTAAAGTTTATCCTGGCTATATGCCTATAAAAACAAATGCTAGGGAAACGGAATCTTGCATTTACGTGCTAGTGCTGGAATGTGAGGATAATTCGGATCAGAGCGAAGCAAAAGTTGAGATTGGCTTTAGTGTTTTTGATAATAACTCTGTAGAAGGTTGGCGCAGATTGTTTAATCTTATGGAGCATGTAAGGCAGGCTCTACTTAAAAAACGTACTATTGCCAAAAAGCATAGGCTACAGTTGCCAATAAAATCGAAAGTTGCTGAGGAACAGCCGTTCCCGCAATGGCAAGGTTTAATGACAACGACCTATACTTTAGGCAAACCGGTAGAGGAGGAAATAGAATATGGCTATTAAAAAGCCTAAAACTGCCGAGGGCAGCAAAAGATTAATCTATGTTGGTCCGACACTATCCGGCAGCAGATTAATTCGATATCAAGTATTTGTAGGTGGCTTGCCGAAACACATTGATGAGGTATTAGAAAAAACACCGCAAATAAAAAGCTTGTTTGTGGCGCCTAAAGATTTGGTCGCAGCTGAAAAGGCGATATCTACAAAAGGAACGCCAATGCACAAATATTTTAAAATGGTCAGTGAGGAGGGTAAATAAAAATGGCATATCAACATGGAATAACAGTATCAGAAATGCCGACAGCGGTAATACCTGCCGTTAACTCAATGGCAGGACTTCCGGTAGTATTTGGTACGGCACCGGTACACCTTGCAACAGACCGTGCGGCAACTAACAGGCCGGTCTTGTGTTACAGTTACTCTGAGGCGGTAGCTGCTTTAGGGTACAGTGATAACTGGAAAGATTATACACTGTGTGAAGTTATGTACAGTCAGTTTGCACTATATGGCATTGCGCCGGTGGTCTTTGTAAACGTTTTGGATCCTAAGGTTCATAAAATAGCCGTTGATAATCAAGAAGTGGCTTTGGTAGATAAAGCTGCGACTATTGTAGACCCTGTATTAATGGAGACGTTGAAAATCAAAAAGACGTCTGCTGGGCAGGTTTTAATTTTAGGTGAGGATTACGAAGCGGCTTATGACAAAGATGGCAACGTAGTTATTACGATATTTGAGGGCGGGGCATTGTCATCGGCAACGAGTATCATTGCTTCTTATGACAAGGTAGACCCTTCCGCAGTCAGTCCTGCGGATATAATCGGCGGCGTTGATGTAAACACCGGCGCGCTTAAAGGCTTAGAAGCTTTA
>CAYVGQ010000216.1:0-2441 GCA_964450295.1 uncultured Phascolarctobacterium sp.
CGCTTTTTGGAATCTTGTTTTTCCTGGGTTCCTGTATGTTGTTTCTGGCTCCTTTGCACCAATTTGCCGTAAAAATTCCTTGCTCTTTAGGCCTATTGGGCAGTTTGGCATTGTTCGTGCTGACACGTAATCTCAACGACGGTTATCTTGGCTTTGAACAATGGAATTTGTATCGCTTGCCGCAAATATTCTATGCTGACAAATTGACAACCTACCTTGGTTTTCCGGAAGCAAATTTTGTTTCGAGCGATTATTTTTCGTTAATGCCTTGGCTATTTTTATTTATGGTCGGGTATTATACTTTTTATCTGCTCCAACAAGAGGGGGAGCTGTCAAAATTTTTTGCAGAGGGGACTGGAAGTTTAAGTTTTTTAGGCAGGCATTCACTGCTCTTTTATCTGTTGCATCAACCAGTGCTATATGGAATTTTGCAGTTATTACTCGCTTAGAGCGAAGCTATAAACACGATTGGGCAAGCTTGCCGGCTAACGGCTCAGCTTGCACGCAGGGGTGAAAAAGCATATAATTATAAAATAGCAAGTGTAGTAACGGGAGGAAAATTATGCTGGGAACCATCGTCAATACGAGTGCGATCCTTATCGGCAGCTTTTTAGGCAGCGTTTTTAAACAGGGAATTAAAGAAAAATACAAAAAAGCTTTGTTTGATGCGCTGGGTTTGGCTACTGTCGGGCTGGGGGTAAATGCGGTAGTAAGCAACATGCCACATAGCAAATTTCCGGTACTCTTTATCCTCAGTTTGGCGCTTGGCAGTGTTGTCGGCACGGCCTTGGATTTAGACGGACGTTTTCGGAAGCTGGCAGGATTTTTTAAAGGCGGCTCGGAGTTGGCACAGGGCCTTTCTACGGCGGTGCTGTTGTTCTGCATCGGTACGCTTTCTATTTTAGGTCCGATCGAGAGCGCACTAAGGGCAAACAATACGTATCTTTTTACAAATGCGACGCTGGATTTTGTGGCTTCCATGGTGCTGGCTTCAGCTTATGGTTTGGGTATAGCGTTAGCAGCACCGGTGCTTTTTTTATGGCAGGGTTCTATTTATTTCTTTGCTGTCTGGCTGGCTCCCTTTTTGACGGCGGAACTGATGACAGAAATATCTATTATCGGCGGCATCTTCATTATAAGTTCGGGACTTGCCATCTTAGATCTTAAAAAAATTAAGACGCTCAATATGTTGCCGGCTCTTTTAGTTCCGGCAGTGTGGGTATTGCTGCTGCGTTGTTTCAACTGATATTTTTAACAGCCTCGTTGCAAGACAAGACTGTTTATTTATTTTTGAGTGAGAGTAAAAATATATTAAGAATCTGAAATAAACCTTAAAATAAAATTTAAGGTTGTAGAAAATAATTTAAGTGTTATAATAAAAATAGAATGTATTGATGAAAAGCAACTAGAAAAAAAGATGCTCTTTTATCAATCATGCTACAATACAGTAAAAGATAAATTTTACTTGTTGTGACTATACAATGCAAATAAATCAAAAAATTTGAAAGGTGGTGGCAGTAATGCCAAATTTCCCAAATCCGTTTCAAGGAAATGTTAACAGAAAATTAACGAAAGAAGAGCTTGTCCAAGCCGTAAGATTGGACATTGCAGGTGAGCTTGAAGCTATTTACCTGTATGACGCTCATGTACTGGCGACTGATGACGAAGTTGCTAAGATGATTCTTTCGGACATTCGTGACGAAGAAAAAGCCCATGTAGGTGAATTGATGACTTTATTGCGTTACCTTGACCCGGCTGAAGCCGAACACTTTATTTCTGGTGAAGGCGAAGTTAAAGAGATGCTGGAAGGCTTAGGAATGAATGCGGCAGGCATTGCCGATGCTACAGCAGGGGTTTCCGCAAAGGCAGTTACCGTAGGTAGCCTGCTGGACAAATAGGAGGTAATAGTTATGAAATTTTTAATGCGTGATGATGTAAATTTATCTGCCGCACAATGGCAGTCCATAGATAGAGCTGTTGTTCAGGCTGCCAAAAATGTTTTGGTCGGGCGTAAATTTTTGCAGCTTTACGGACCTTTAGGTGCCGGTGCTCAAAGCATCAATGTAGATGAGCTGACTCCGGCCGCAAAAGGTAGCGTTGATTTCTTCGGTGAAGAAGAAGAGGCTGTTCAAGTTACCGGTCGTAGTTTTAAAGAACTGCCCATGCTCTACAAAGATTTTGTTTTATCATGGAGAGATTTGGAACAAGCCAAAATGCTCGGGATGCCGATTGATTTGGCTGCAGTAAGTGCGGCAGCTAATGCTTGTGCACAAAAAGAAGATTTGATGATCTTTACCGGTAATCCTCAAGCCGGTTACGAAGGTTTGGCTACTGCCGAAGGTGCTTTTAAAATCGAAAAATCAGACTGGAGCAAAGATGAAAATGCTTTCAGTGATATCGTAAAAGGTTTGCAGCATTTTGCGGATAAAAACATAAGAGGG
>CAYVGQ010000217.1:0-2433 GCA_964450295.1 uncultured Phascolarctobacterium sp.
TTAAAACAATGACTGTAGCAGAATTATTGCCATACAGTTTTAATAAAGGCTGTTTGGAAGACAAGTGAATAAATTAAAGGAGCGATTGATATAGAAAAGCAGGCTGAAAAACATTATGCAGGTTTTGTTGCCATAGTGGGCAGACCTAATGTTGGCAAATCAACTTTGACAAATGGTTTAATAGGTGAAAAAATTGCTATTATGAGTGATAGACCTCAAACTACACGAAATAAAATTATGTGCATTATGAATACTGATAATGCGCAAATTATGTTTTTAGATACGCCCGGAATTCATAAACCGCAACATAAATTAGGACAGTATATGGTGCGTGCTGCCGAAAGTACTTTACATGAGGTTGATGTTATTCTCTTTGTTATTGATGTTTCGGAAAAACGTGGCGCGGGTGAAGATTATATTCTTGAACAGTTGCATAAAATAAAAACACCGGTTATTCTTGTAGCTAATAAAATTGACAAACTTGCAGATAAAGGTAAACTTTTCAGCATTATTGAGAGCTATACTGAAGATTTTACTTTTACGGCTGTTGTACCTATTTCTGCACTACAAGAGATAGAATTTCGGGGGCTTGTAGGTGAAATAATAAAACAACTTCCGGAAGGACCCAATTATTTTCCGGAAGACATGATAACTGATCAGCCGGAACGTATTATTGCTGCAGAAATGATTAGAGAAAAAGTTTTACGTTCTACACGTGATGAGGTACCTCATTCTATTGCGGTAGAAGTAGATGAATTTAAAGTTCGGGACAATGATGATATCTATATCCGAGCTAATATTTTTGTGGAGCGTGAATCGCAAAAAGGAATTGTGATTGGTGCCAAGGGAAGTCTGTTGAAAAAAATTGGTCAGCAGGCTCGGCAAGATATAGAGGCATTGCTTGGCAACAAGGTGTTTTTAGAACTTTGGGTTAAGGTAAAACCTGATTGGCGCAATAAAGATAAGGCTTTGAAAGAACTTGGCTATAAAAGCTGATTTATTGACGTAACATGTGGGGTATGTTATGCTTATCCCAAACTAAATCTATGAAGTTTATTGTAAGGAGAGATGACTTATCGACGCTGCTCCTGGTGCGACTAGCTTTATAAAGTTATTTATTGCGTTGCTTATCACTTTGTTGAATGGTTTTTTTGTTATGGCCGAATATTCTTTGGTCAGAATCAGAAAAAGCAAGCTGGAAGAGTTGATTGGACAAGGACAAAATCGGGCTAATACAGTTTTAAAAATAAGTGAAAGGCTTGATACCTATTTAAGTGCTACACAGCTTGGAATAACTGCTTCGTCACTCCTTTTGGGTTGGTTTGGCGGGCCTCTTTTAGCTGATATTTTTAGAGCGATGTTTGGTGTCGCTGTCAGTAGCTGGTATGATCATTCATTTGTTTTTGCTTGTGCATTTTTGTTAATTGTTTTCCTGCATGTTGTGTTTGGTGAGCTGGTTCCGCGCACCATTGCTCTAGGCAAGGTTGAGCAGGTGGCCATGGCTGTTTCCTATCCGTTGGTTTTCTTTCATTACTTATTGTATCCTTTGGTAGTATTTTTTAACCGCATTGCTCATGCCGTATTGTGCCTGCTTGGGGTTGATCCGGTTCCGAATGAGGATATTTCGCGCAGTGAAGATGAATTGCGCATGATTGTCAGCGCAAGTGAACGAGGCGGAAAACTTGACCATATGGAAAGCCGCTTAATTGATAATGTTTTTGATTTTGCCGACAGAGTAGCGCGTGAAGTAATGGTTCCTCGCCAGGATATGGTCTGTCTTTATACGGACGATACCTTGCAGGACAATCTGCAGGCCGTGCGAGAGAGCCGGCATACTCGCTATCCTTTATGTAGTGAAGATAAGGACCATGTTTTAGGTGTTGTTCATGTTCGTGATCTAATGGATTTGAATGATGATGACCAAAGTTTTGATTTGCAGAGTATAATGCGTAACATTGCAGTGGTACCGGAAGGCATGGCTACCTCTAAAGTGCTGCAGATGATGCAACATAAACATATTCAGATCGCAGTCGTGGCAGATGAATACGGTGGAACAGCGGGTTTGGTAACCATGGAAGATTTGCTTGAAGAAATTGTTGGAGATATTCAAGACGAACACGATGCGGAGGAAGCAGCTGATATTTTGCAATTAGATGAAAACACCTATGAATTTGACGGATTGGTTTTGCTGGATGAAATCTCGGAACTTTTAAATATTAAATTTAATGAACCGGAGGAAGATACCATTGGCGGTTTCGTTTTTGGACTTTTAGGACGAAAACCTGAAACGGGCGACAAAATCTTTGCGGATGGCTGGTGCTTTGAAGTTATGGAAGCTGAAGGTTTCAGAGTAACTAGAGTAAAAGCGAGCAAGTTGCAAGAAGATGGTAATGCTGGAGTTAATGAGTAGTACGTTTTATCAGGACGAAGTAA
>CAYVGQ010000218.1:0-2416 GCA_964450295.1 uncultured Phascolarctobacterium sp.
AGACACAGTCAGTCACAGAAGCAAACCGAATCGAAGAGCAGCTACAGCTGCTGCAATAACAGCAATTACTTCACTGTCATCCTGCACAGGAGCTACAACAGCAGCAGGTGCTGCGACAGGTGCCGGTGCTGCTACTGGATTAGCTGTTTTTTTTTGACGAGTAGGATCTACAAAGTAGATAACTTTCATCAAGAAACCCAGCATAGCCAATACACCAAAAACTATGGTCATATTGATAGCAGCAATCAACCAAGGATTAGTAGTTACAGGACCCATTATTTCACCTCATTCTTCTTAATAAATTAAGCACTATACTGCAAGCTGCAAATTACAAAGGAATATTGCCATGGCGTTTTGCCGGGCGAGTTTCGCGTTTGGACTGCAACATTTGCAAAGCGTTGATGATGGTGGGACGGGTGTTTTTCGGTTCGATTACTATGTCTACCATGCCGCGCATTGCTGCTTGGTACGGAGTTGCAAAGTTATCGATGTATTCTTCCGTTTTTGTTTTTACATCAGGATCATTTTTGAAGATGATGTTTGCTGCACCTGCAGGTCCCATTACTGCGATTTCTGCAGTCGGCCATGCGATTACTTGATCTGCACCCAAATCTTGAGAGCACATTGCCAGGTAAGAGCCGCCGTATGCTTTACGAGTTACTACTGTAACTTTAGGTACAGTTGCTTCGGAATATGCGTACAACATTTTTGCGCCATGACGGATAATGCCGCCGTATTCTTGGTTGCAACCGGGCAGGAAGCCAGGTACGTCTACCAAGTTCAACAAAGGAATGTTGAAAGCATCGCAGAAGCGAATAAAACGTGAGGATTTGTCGGATGCGTTGATATCCAGGCAACCGGCCATTACTTTAGGCTGGTTAGCAATGATACCTACGGTTTGACCATCCATACGTGCAAAGCAGGTAATGATATTGGTTGCCCAATATTGTTGAGATTCATAGAATTCGCCGTTGTCTACGATGGATTTGATTACGTCTTTCATATCATATGCTTGGTTGGAGTTATCCGGAAGCAATGTATTCAAGGAGTCATCAATACGCATCGGGTCGTCGCCGGTTTCTACGATAGGTGCACATTCCATGTTGTTGGAAGGCAAGAAGCTCAGCAGGTAACGAATCTGTTGCAGACAGTCTTCGTCGTTTTCTGCAGCAAAGTGCGCAACGCCGGAAGTGCTGTTGTGAGTCATTGCGCCACCCAATTGTTCTTGGGTTACGTCTTCACCGGTAACAGATTTTACTACTGCAGGGCCGGTAATGAACATTTTAGAAGTGTTCTTTACCATGTAGATGAAGTCGGTCAGTGCCGGGCTGTATACAGCGCCGCCAGCAGAAGGACCCATGATAGCGGAGATCTGTGGAACTACGCCGGATGCAATAGTGTTTTCAAAGAAGATTTTGCCGTAACCAGCCAAAGCGTCAATTGCTTCTTGGATACGAGCACCGCCGGAATCGTTCAGGCCAACAAGCGGAGCACCCATTTTCAGGGACAGGCGTTGTACTTTTACGATTTTAGCAGCATGCATTTCGCCTAAAGAGCCACCTTCTACAGTGAAGTCTTGTGCGAATACATAGACCAGACGACCATCAACTGTGCCGTAACCGGTGGTTACACCTTCACCAGGAAGTTCTTTCTTTTCTTGGCCGAAATTTGTGCAACGATGTTTTACGAAGCGATCCAATTCAACAAAGGAGCCTTCGTCGAGGAGTGCCGTAATTCTTTCGCGTGCAGTCATTTTGCCGGATTGATGTTGCTTGGCAACACGTTTTTCGCCGCCTGCAGCCAAAATTACTTCGGACTTCTTGAGCATTTTCTCAATTTTTGCTTGAGTAGACAAATCTTACACCTCCATCATTATTGGGAGAACATTTTTATATACATCCCTACAAATTAAGGATGTAAAATTTTGGATCTTGACTACTGGTACTTTTTGCCATTCATCAAGAGTTCTCCAAAATTCCTGACACTAATTATAATCAGGAACGTTCTTTTTTTCTGTTGCACAGGTCACACTTTTTTATTATTTCTTTCACAAAAATTTCACTTCTAAATTATAACAAGAAAGTATTTTTCATCTAATTTTATTTGCCAGCAAATGAAATCTAAACAAAAAGCCACATAATTAAAAGTTTTTAATAAAAACTTTTAATTATGTGGCGCAGGCAACAGATTTTTAAGCAATATTTAACTAAAATATTGATAGTTGAAGGTTAACTATGTCCAAATTTAAAATGAACATATTATTTCCTTTATATATGGGTAATTAGCATAATAAAAAACAGGCACACCATAAAAGATGCACCTGTTTAAATTTTAGTTATTTAGCAGCACCAATCATTGCAAGCATTGCGCCTGCAGCTACTGCGGTGCCGATAACACCAGCTACGTTCGGGCCCAT
>CAYVGQ010000219.1:0-1890 GCA_964450295.1 uncultured Phascolarctobacterium sp.
TGAAATGGCAATTATTGAGCTTATTTAATAATAAGCATAAAAAACCAGGAACAAAGTTCCTGGTTTTTTTATGCCATAAATTCTGTTTAAAAATTTTGTTAAAGGTCAGATTATTTTTTACAAAGTTAACCAAGTATACGGGAAGAGGTTGACGGACTTGGGCGAGAATAATATAATATAAAGGTACTGAATTTTTATTTGTTTCTAATTTTCCGGAAATGCAAACGATTATTGAGGTTAAAGATTTAAAACATTTCTATATCGATAGTGACAATAAAGAGATACATGCTTTGGATGGTATCAACTTGGCGATACTACAAGGCGAGTTTCTTGCAATCATCGGCGCCAACGGCAGCGGTAAAAGCACTTTGGCCCGGCATTTCAACGCTTTGCAGAGGCCAACTTCCGGCAGTTGCCGGGTTGAAGGATTGGAAACGACTGTAGAGGAAAATCTGTGGGAAATCCGTCAGCATGTGGGTATGGTTTTTCAGAATCCCGACAATCAGATTGTCGCTGCTATAGTTGAAGAAGATGTTGCTTTTGGCCCTGAAAACATAGGGGTACCTACAGCTGAAATTAGAACACGTGTTGATGCTGCCTTGGCCGCAGTAGGCATGAGTGACTATGCTAAACATGCGCCGCATCTGCTTTCCGGCGGACAAAAACAGCGGGTAGCGATTGCCGGTGTCTTGGCATTAGAACCAAAGTGTATTGTTTTAGACGAACCTACAGCAATGCTTGATCCGCAAGGGCGGAAAGAAATAGTCACTACGGTAAAACGTCTTAACAAGGAAAAAGGCATTACTGTGATTTATATAACGCATTATATGGAAGAAGCTTTGCAAGCAGACCGCATCATTGTGATGGGTGAAGGCAAGATTCGGATGCAGGGAACGCCCAAAGAAGTATTCAGTAGGGTGCGCGAGCTGCATACTCTGGGTTTAGAGGCACCACTGGCAGCAAAAATAGCTGCTGATTTGCGGCAGGCAGGATTAAAATTGCCACATGAAATCATTACGAACGAGGAGCTGGCAGAAAGTATATGCCGATAACATTAGAAAACGTTGAATTTACATATATGGCAAAAACACCTTATGAGCGTAAAGCTTTGCAAGGTGTATCGCTGACCGTTGCTAAAGGTGAGTTTGTTGCAGTGATTGGACATACCGGTAGCGGCAAATCCACACTGGTACAGCATTTAAACGGACTACTTAAACCATCGGCTGGCAAAGTTACCATCGACGGCTTAGATATTAGCGGCAAGGGCGAAGCAGTTAAAAAAGCTAAACATCAGGTAGGTATGGTTTTTCAGTATCCGGAACACCAGATTTTTGCTGAAACCGTTTTTGAGGATATAGCTTTCGGACCGCGTAACAAAGGAATGCAGGAAGAAGAAGTTACCAGACAGGTTAAAGACGCAATGAAATTTGTTGGATTAGACTATGGCACTTTTGCTACTCGCTCACCTTTTCAGCTTTCTGGAGGACAGATGCGGCGTGTAGCTATTGCCGGAGTGGTGGCCATGGATCCTGACTATTTGATTTTAGATGAACCGTCCGCAGGTCTTGATCCTCGTTCACGTGACGCAGTATTTGCTGAAATCATGTCCTTGTATAAAAAACGACAGATGGCCGTTATTTTAGTTACGCACAGTATGGAAGAAGCCGCTCGTTACAGTAATCGTCTATTGGTTATTTCCGGCGGGAAAATAATTTTGGATGGACCACCGGCTACAATTTATCAAAAACATCAAAAAGAACTTTTAGCGGTCAGTATGGATGTACCGCAAATTTTTAAAATCAGTGATGTACTGCGTAAAAAAGGCATGGATATTGCGCCTGAAACGATGACCATCGAAACGCTGGAAGCGCAGATTATAGCAGCAAAGGG
>CAYVGQ010000219.1:1900-2414 GCA_964450295.1 uncultured Phascolarctobacterium sp.
GGGTTGAAAAAAAATGCTGACTGATATTGCGCTGGGACAATACTATCCGGGCAATTCATTGATTCATAAACTAGATCCGCGTACTAAAATTTTAGCTACTTTATCTTTTATTGTTGCAATTTTTTTAGCTGTCGGTGCCGTTTCCTATAGTATTCTTTGTGGCTTTGTCTTTGCGATTATTCTGCTATCGCGTTTGCCGCTGATGCTGGTCATAAAATCAATCAAACCGCTGTGGATTATCATTGTGCTGACAATGGCTATCCATATGTTTACCGGACAGGGCGAGAATGTCATTTTTCATTGGAAGTTTTTTAAGGTGACGCAAGAAGGCCTAGAACTTGGAGTGAAAATGTCGATGCGCCTAGTGTTACTATTAGTGATATCCTCTATTTTAACCTTTACAACTTCTCCAATAGTACTGACTGATGGTATTGAAGCTTTGTTGCGCCCATTTAAAAAAATTGGTGTACCTGCGCATGAGCTGGCGATGATGATGACGATTGCTTTACGTTTT
>CAYVGQ010000220.1:0-2395 GCA_964450295.1 uncultured Phascolarctobacterium sp.
GTGGGGAAATAAAATCGCGGCATTTGCAGATGAAATAGTTGATAAATTTGTAAAGTTTTGTAAAAGAACTTATAATAGAAAATAAAGAAGGGATGCTTAAGAGTTCATAGGCAGAAAGGGGATTTATTTTATGCTTGAAATAGATAAAAATTTACCGAAGGAGCAAAGAATTCTGCTGGCGGCCGAGGATGTATTCAGTCGCCACGGTTATGTGCAGGCTACTTTGGACGAGATCATCGCGCTTGCGGATACAGGCAAAGGAACGATCTATAAATATTTTGGTAGTAAAGATAAATTGTTTTATAGACTGGTGTCTGGTAAAATCAACCCCTTTTTAGAACGTTTGCGGGTAGTGGCGACTTCTGATAAAACTACTCCTGAAAAAATACATGATTATATGCTGCAGTTACTGTCATTTTTAAAAATTAATAAGGATTTGTATCGTATCTTGTGGTACGAAGTGAGCGGTAATCAGCGGGGTATCCACCCGGTGATCTTAAACGATTGTTCGTGGGAGAGAGGCGCGTTTTATGGACAGGCTCTTTCGGCGGAGGAATATGAGAGAAACCGTCGTTACCGAGATTTGATCAGAGAACAGGTGCAGTGTTTGGTTTTGATCATCAAAGAGGGCATGGACTCCGGCTTTATGAAGAGGGGAGAGCCTGCCATTACGGCATACCATCTGTTTGGTGGGGTAGCAATGTCGATTCTGCATTATGTGGGGCAGCAGGATTTGACTGATGAAGAGTTGACGGATTTAATTGTAGATAGATTTTTGTACGGGCATGCTACCAAGAGAGTTTGATGAAGTAACAGAAGATTAAAAGATATATAAAAGTACCCCGACGTACCGGTAATGTACATGTCGGGGTACTTTTATTTTAACAATAGCTTTTACAATAAAAGGTCAAGAAAATCTTCCGGTCGGGCAACTATTTGTTTAACTCCGGCCGCTGCCAGTTCTCCGGGAGCGCCGTAGCCGTAGCCGGCACCTAAGATGGCAATTCCGTTTTGCTGGGCGCCGATGGCGTCGTGCTGGCGGTCACCTAGCATGACGGTACTGGTTTTAGCATTGGTTTTGACGTCTAAGCGCTGCAAAGTTTCTGTAATTACATCGGCTTTAGTTGGCAGTTCGCCGTTAAAGCCGGGCCCTGTGATTGTGGCAAAGTAGGGTGCTAGTTTGTAATGTTCTAAAATTTCCCGCGCGTAGGCTTCGGGTTTGCTGGTTGCTACGGCCAAGATTTTGTCGTTGCTGAGCAGTTGCTCGAGTAGTTCGGGGATTCCATGGTAGACAGAATTTTCGAACATACCTAAACGAGCGAAACGTTCACGGTAAAAAATCAGTCCGGCAGCGGCTTCTTCCGGCGTCATGCCGCAAAAGCGTATAAAGGATTCTTTCAGGGGCGGGCCGATAAAACAAAAGAGATCTGAGCTGTTCCAGCTGCCTTTACCACATTTTTCTAGTGCATACTGTACGCTGCGGATAATGCCGGGCGCGGAATCGGTTAGAGTGCCGTCAAGGTCGAAGAGGATATATTTATACATGTAAGGCTCCTTAGCTGTACTATTTTGCTAGTCAAGTCTTATAATTTTTTAATCATTTCGCAAAGCTTATCAACTTGCTCGGGAGTTGTGGCCCAACTGGTGCAGATACGCGTTGCTATACGGTCGTCGCTTAAATATTCCCAAGGTGCCAGCACGAAATGTTCGCACAACTTTGCATACATGGCATTAGGGAGGATGAGGAACTGCTGGTTCGTTGTAGAATCGATCATAAATTCCAGGCCGCGTTCGCGGACAGCCGCTTTAATCTGCATAGCTAGATCAATAGCATGCCGACAAATCCGGCAATAGAGTTTGTCGGTAAACAAGGCTTCAAATTGCAGTCCTAGCAGGCGTCCCTTGGCCAACACTGCGCCGCTTTGTTTCATAATGGTACGGAAATCCGGTTTTAACGCCGGATTAATTATAACCGCGGCTTCACCAAAAAGCGCACCGCATTTAGTGCCGCCGATATAGAATACATCGCAGTTATTGGTTAAATCCGCTAAAGTAAGGTCATTGTCGGGCGCGGTTAAGCCGTAGCCAAGTCTTGCACCATCGATGAAAAGATACAGGCCGTAGTGACGACAGATTGCGTATAATGCTTCCAGTTCCTCTTTGTGATATAGAGAACCGATTTCTGTTGGCTGCGAAATATAGACCATTTTAGGCTGAACTAAATGTTCACGACTTGGGTCGTTCAGATACAAATCGTGCTGCTCTTTGATCATGGCTGCGGTTATTTTACCGTCCGTCGTGGGCAGAGCCAGTACTTTATGACCGGTACGCTCGATGGCGCCGGCCTCGTGCGTGTTGATGTGGCTTTGAACGGTGCCGTAAACGCCGTGATAAG
>CAYVGQ010000221.1:0-2328 GCA_964450295.1 uncultured Phascolarctobacterium sp.
ATTTTTTATCTAATTTACATTTCAATACTTATGCTCTTTATCAATATTTTTAAAACGAAGAAAGTTGTCAAAAAAGGAACGTCCCCTTGTCACTTGTCACTCCTTGTCACCCCTTTGGCCTCGCTACGCCATTCAGCGTGCATTCCTTCGCCACTTCTACCAACGTCAAACACCTGCGAAAGACCACCCCAACCAACATATTTGGCAAGAATTTTCTGTTCCGCAGGTGTCGAATTTCTGTTTTCGGCTTCAAGTGTTTTTAACAACCGAATAGCTTCAATATTAGTTTTGTATTTGGTCTTTACTCCGCCCTCACCAAGATTAATATCGTTGGTAATGGTAAAGTTTTTGCCGGGAATTTCTTTCGGCGACTTCGCTTCTTGCGCAGGTGTTAGCGTCTGTACCTCTGCATTTTCTCCTCGTTTATCAACTCTTGCGCTATCCCCTCTTTCACCTGTCTGTGAAACAACGCTTCCATGTACGTTGCGTTCGGCGGGATTGGGTCCCTTTTCAACATATTCTCCACTAACTGATTTATCCGTTCTCTTTCGCTCGTCATTGTCACTACCTACCTTTTCTTTATTTTCGTCCTGCTTTAATTCTACCACTTCTGACGGATTGTAGCCAATGCTTTTAGCAAAATCCATGGACTTGTTATTCTTTTTGGCATACCATAGTTTCTTTTTAGACGACCAACGGTAGCCTGCGGCTTTTAGACCGGAAATAATATCGACAGTTTCTTCCACAACCGCATTCTTGTCCTCTATCTCCGTTGGCTATATCAAAACACCCTTGTGTGCAAATTCAACGCAATCAAGGTATTCGCTTCCACCTGTTGGCGCATAGCGGTGCAGATAGTAAGCGATGAAAAACATCATACCGATTTAGGCAATAAAGTAGTTTCTCTAAAAAAATAGATGCAACCCGATTGTTTGCGAGTTGCATCTATTTTTTATTATAACTTTTTATTTTCCGGTACGACCGCGTTTTGTAAATGGCTTGCCTTCTTTGCAGAGTGGGCAATTTTCTTCTTTAAAAGTCGGTACATCAAGATGTAGCAAAGCTTCTGTACGAATACCAAAATTAACTTTACCGCCACTTCTGTCTACAAGAAGTCCTATGCCAACAGGAATGCCTCCGTGTTCTTTTACAACATCTAGGACTTCCATAACACTACCGCCGGTTGTAACAATATCTTCAACGATCAGTACCCTTGTACCTTGGGAAATTTCGAAACCGCGTTTCAAAGTCATTTTACCGTTTTCACGCTCTGTGAAGATCGCGCTTGTCCCAAGCGCCTTCCCAACCTCATGTGCCAGTAAAATACCTCCGGTCATCGGTCCTACAACCAATTCAACATTGTCTGTTGCATAACGTTCTGCCAATTCTTGACACAATTTTTCTGTATATTTAGGATGTTGTAGCACGTTAAACTTTTCAACATACATAGGGCTGTGCAAACCGCTGGTCAGTAAAAAATGTCCATGTAAAACTGCTTCTGTTTCTTCTAAAAGCTGCATTACCTCTTTTTCCTGCAACATATTAAACACCTCTGATTTCTGCTATGATACTTTGTGCCGCAGCTATTTTATCTTCTGCTTTGGTAATAGGTCGTCCTACTACAATATGACTAGCTCCATTTTTCAGAGCGCCGACCGGAGTAGCAATACGGCTTTGATCGTCAATGGAGACTCCAGCAGGACGAACACCGGGAGTAATAATCAAGAATTCATTACCGCAGGCTTTGCGAATTGCATCGGCTTCATGCGGCGAAGCAACAACACCGTCCAGACCAGCTTCCTTAGCTAATTTTGCTAAAGCAAGAACCTGTTCTGGGATATTGTTTTTATAATTAAGATCACTGAATTGTTCGTTATCTATACTGGTCAAAATTGTGACAGCAATTAATTTTGGAGCCGAACGACCTAATTTTTCGGCAGCATTATGTACAGATTCTACAGCCGCCCGCATCATTTTTTTACCGCCAACAGCATGAATATTCATCATGTCGGCGCCTAATTCTGTTAGAACGGCTAGCGCTCCCGCAACAGTATTAGGGATATCCTGTAATTTCAAATCAAGAAATACCTGTTTATTATGATCTTTTAAAAACGTAATTATTTTGCTGCCGGCTGCATAATAAAGTTCCATGCCTACCTTATAATAGCTGACACTATCACCTAGATCCAAAACTAATGCTTGAGCCTGTTGCATTGTCGGAAAATCTAAAGCTACTATTAAACGATCATCATGATTCATTCTGCGCCCCCCTAACTTTTTACGACGCGCTTAAGGTGTATTCTACCTTCCGGCAGTGCTAACCCTATC
>CAYVGQ010000222.1:0-2311 GCA_964450295.1 uncultured Phascolarctobacterium sp.
CGTCCTGCATTGGCTTAACTTCAATTAGATCAATTAACGGTAACTTAGTCTTTCTTGCTTTTTCCATAATATTCACGCCTCCTTCAATTTAGACAAATAAAAAAGCCCTTCATCCCTCTGTAGGGACGAAAGACATAACTTTCGCGGTACCACCCTGCTTGATCTGTTAAGATCCGCTCGCATAAAGATACGGGTTTACCACCGATATCCCCTTCCTTAGTAACGGGCGAAGTATCCCGACGGCGTCTACCTCCTTGCGGACTCAAGCCGTATCTTAAAGGTCCATTCACCCTGCCGCTAAACGCCGGACTTGCACTATCACCGGCTCGCTAAAGTTCGCTTAGCAAAGCTACTCTTCCTCATCATCGATCAAATACATATAAAATTACTTTAAAGTGTAGCATCCGAAGAGAAGATTGTCAATAAGCAGACCTGTATACATAACGAAAAAGTTTCAAAACCAAAAATGTACTTGTAATTTTGCACCGATAGGAGTAAGATGTTTTATATAGTGGGGACGTAGCTCAGCTGGGAGAGCGTACGGTTCGCATCCGTAAGGTCGAGAGTTCAATCCTCTTCGTCTCCACCAATTATACAAATTGGGTGATGTTTCACGTAAAATTCGTTTTCTAATTGCGTAGCAAGAAGCTTTTTATATGTTATAAGTATTCAATACACAAAAGCCTTACGGAGAATATTCTCCGTAAGGCTTTTGTGTATCTTACTTATGTTTTATTTTAGGATGGGGTCTCTGCTTATAACATTTATAACTGCAATAATACTGACGCCGACGTCCCACCAGCGCCGTATACACATGATAGCTCTTATTACATGAAAACTCCTTGCCACAGATCGGACAGATTTGCAGCAAGCCCTTTAACGAAGTAGCGGAAGAAGAAACACTCGACTCATCCGTTCTTTTTTCTGCATCTAGTTTATCTTGCATCATATTGTCCTCCCTAAACTATAGTCTTATTCTCCCAAATTGATTCTCATTAATATTATATTTTTAAGCAATTAAGTATAATTATTATAATAGAAAAACTATTTTCTTGCAAGGTGGCATCCAAAATCAAACAACTTTTAAAGCTAATGCTATAGTAATTAGAAAGAAAGAGCGTACAAAACAACTTGTACGCTCTCAGTGGCCTTTAGCCTTCTTCATAATATCGGACAACCTTAATCTTTTCTTCTTTTTTGTTGGCAAGTTTCTGCTCCTCACCATTCTTAGGATTCACCAAATCTTCCAAACTGCAGTTGAAGATACTCTTGAGTTTTAGTAGAATTCTAAGGCTTCCGGGCACGCGACCGTTTTCCACATTACTTAAATGTGTCTGCGTTATTTCTAGCATTTCTGCTAAAACGGTCTGCTGAATCCCCATCTTAATCCTTCTTACCTTGATCTCAGTGCCTATTCTTTTTAAATCAACACTATTTTTCATAATTTTCAACCACTTTCTTTTGACATTCAGCTATACCGTCAATCCATGTAACGAATTATTCTTACTTTTCTGCGCTTTACTTTCGGTGCTTCTTCCAAACACAGAAGTTCATCGATAGTACAGCCCAGAATATTTTTCAGCTGCAATAACAACTCTAAACTCAACATTGCTCGCCCGACCTCAACATTGCTCATATGTGTTTGGGAAATACAGAGCATATTTGCAAGTTGGGTCTGTGAAATTAAGTTTTGCATTCTTCTTACTTTGATATTCATACCGATTTTTTTTCTGTCTAAATTTTCCATACCCTGCTCCTTACTGTGTACTTCTGCAAGTAGCTTGTTGCAAAGAAATCCTGCATTCAACACATTTTTATTTTTACAACGACCGACAATTAGAAACATCATTTAAAATTTACTTAATATAATTATTTTATAAATTAAATTAAATAGATTTTATTTCTTTCATTATATCATTTATTAAAAACCAGCACAATATATTGTCCTTATCATTATTATAGGCACTTATATTTGTTCAGTTTGTTACTTATTTTTAAATATACTATTCCCTTTTAAACGGTTTTTTCACTTTTGATAAAAATTTTATGATGTTTTAGTACTTCTGAAGCTCAAATATGTCCATTAGAAATATCTAAAGTCTTATTCATAACATTAGTGAAAAAAGTTGCAGGAACTATGACTCTACCGTTGATCAGCAACGGCACCTTATCAAGGGTAATACTTTGGTCGTTGCGCACATATTGCGCACTGCCAACGGTTAAGAAATAGGTTTTATCGCCTTGCTTCATAGAAACCTTTTGCAAAGCAGACTCCCAATCAACCTGATAATTCAATTTCTCCATTACCGGA
>CAYVGQ010000223.1:0-2304 GCA_964450295.1 uncultured Phascolarctobacterium sp.
AACAAAAACTCTCTAATTTCATCCTTTTCCTGAATGCCCCGTTTTAACAGCACGCCGACGACGATTGGTGAAACTCCCAGATCAGCAGCAATACCTGCGGCGTATTCTTTATCACACTTCTGCAACTGCCAGATCCTACGTTTCCTCATTGTTCCGCCACTGCTGCCTGTTTTTTTGCTTGTTCTTCAGTTCCTGCATGCAGTTTCTGCGTGTGCATCAGCATTTGTACTTCCTCACGTAACTTATCGTTATCTTTTTTCAGAGCAGTCATTTCCTCACGTGTTTTTTTATCCTGCAGGTAATGTTTAGCCTTCATCATTAGAGTAAAAAACAAGGCTGCTAAAGCGCCAAGCAACGCCGAGCCTAAAATAACAATTACAAGACTCGTCTGCATTGTCCAAACCACAAAATTCAGCGATACACTAACAGAGTTTTGTACTGCGAATACCGCTACAATGACACTGATAAATAAAGTAAAAAATAAATATGGCATCTTCTTCAACTCCTGACTTAATTATAAATTTTATAACTGTAAATATTCGATAATTTATCTCAAAATCCCTGCTTTTTTCCTTCAATATAAAATAAAAAAGTAATATTCATTCATTTTCCTAACAAATTCAACTAAAATTTTGCATAAAGTAAAGACGCTTACCGCAACAACAGGTAAGCGCCCTTGTTAATAGTATAGAAAATCACAGCCGCAAAGCTGTTTTCACTGCCTCTTTCATTGCGTCAGCTTTGATAACATCTTTGTGCAGAATCGGCATATTTTCCAAGGCCAGCATCGACTCCGGAACAGGCAATCCACTCAGATCGTGTAATCTGCGCAATCCATCAAACGGTTCCAAGACGACATTTTCTTTGTTGTCTGTTGCTTCTAGAACAACTTCACTGAATTTATACGGACTGGCAGTAGCAAGCACGATACAGTAGGTTTCGTCGCTAGATACTAAACGATATTTTTCGCAGGCACGCCACCCCACAGCCGTATGCGGGTCCAGCAGATAACCGTAATCATTGAACACACGTCTAATCGTTTCTTGGGTCTCAAGTTCATCAATCCAAGCGCCAAAAAATTCTTTTAAAATTAGTTTATTAACTTTTTCCCCCACATTATAATTGCCGTTAGAGGCTAATTGTTGCATCCAGTCTGACACCTTCACCGCATCATTTTCGGTAATACTATACAGTAACCTTTCAAGATTACTGGAAACCAAAATATCCATCGAAGGCGAGGTTGTTTTATAAAATTCACGGCGGCTGTCATAAATGCCAGTATTGATAAAATCACTAAGCACATTATTGCTGTTGGAAGCGCAGATGAATTTAGCTACCGGCAATCCCATCAGCTTAGCGTAATAACCGGCTAGGATATCACCAAAATTACCGGTAGGTACGGAGAAGTTAATTTTCTCACCCGCTTTGATGCGTCCCTTGGTAACTGCATCGCTGTAGGCGCTGAAATAGTACACAATCTGCGGCACAAGGCGCCCCCAGTTAATGGAATTAGCCGAACTGAATACATAACCTTTTTCTTTCAATTCTTCTGCTAAAGCCTCATCACCGAAAATCTCTTTTACTCCGCGCTGTGCATCATCAAAATTACCCTCGATGCCAAACACACGTACATTTTTGCCGCATTGGGTCAACATCTGGCGTTTTTGAATTGCGCTGATACCGTTCTCAGGATAAAAAACGATAATCTCAGTATCTTTTACATCAGCAAATCCTTCCAAGGCAGCCTTACCCGTATCACCGGAAGTAGCTACTAGAATAACTACTTTGTTATGCTCACCGGTTTTAGCCATTGCCTTCGTCAGCAGATGGGGCAAAATTTGCAGCGCAATATCCTTAAAAGCCGAAGTAGGACCGTGCCAAAGCTCTAACACATCCGTATTATTTTTCACCTGTACCAGTGGCACAGGGTCAGAGCCAAACTTAGCCTCCGCATAGGCCACATCGGCACATTCAAACAATTCTTCTTTGCTATAGTCAGTTAAAAACAGCGATAAAACAGCTACCGCCCGTTCTCTATAAGTCAAGCCACGCATAGAAACAATCTCTCCCAAAGATAGCTCCGGGAATTTTTGCGGTACAAATAAACCGCCGTCATGCGCCAATCCGCGGGTGATCGCATGCGCCGAGCATACCATATCAGTCTTGCCGCGAGTACTTACAAATAACATTGCGGGGACCTCACTTTCATTAATTACTACGGAAAAATCATACCACATTTGCATTTTTCAAACAAGTGCTTTTTGACAAGTCAAAATACCAGACTAGCCATCACTGCGTTCGTGG
>CAYVGQ010000224.1:0-2282 GCA_964450295.1 uncultured Phascolarctobacterium sp.
GCAATTTAGGGGCGAGGACGTTTTTGTTGTCAAACCTATTTTGAAACCATCCTTTTTCATGGTGTTTGATCTCATCGATAATGACGGGGATCTTGTTCTTGGCAACAGTTTATACGCAGAGCGTGTCGAATACACGGACAAAGACAAAGTGTTTCTCTTCCGTATAAATATATCGGAGGGAATACCCAGTCTGGCAATGCTTGTTTTTGCTATGGAACAAAACGGAGAGTATTGTCTGTGGTATCCACGCTATAATGGTATAAATGGTAAGCTTGAATTAGATGAAGGCTTTCAAGTATGGAAATAGCATAATAAAGGGGAGGATAAATGATGTTGTCAAGAAAAAATTTTTCAAGACTTGTATTACTCAGTTGTATTTTAGTGATGTTAGTACAACCATTCGCTTTAGCGGCGGAAAATATAAGGCTGGATATTTTAACTATCAATGATTTTCACGGCGCACTTTTGGAGGAGGGTAAAACTCCTGGCGCAGCAAAGTTATCCGGCTTTATCAAGGAGGTGCGTAGCCAAAATCCGCGTGGTACAGTGCTAGTGAGCGCCGGGGATATGTTTCAAGGCACTGTTAGGTCAAATATTTTGTATGGAAAGCCTGTTATTGAGATGATGAATGCTATGAATTTTGCTACAATGGCAATTGGCAACCATGAGTTTGACTGGGGAATTGATGTTTTACATGCACGCGCTAAAGAAGCCAAATTCCCTATGATAGCAGCAAATATTACAAACAAAGATACAGGCAAAGCTGTAAATTTTACTGTTCCTTATATTGTGAAAAAGATAAATGGGATTAATGTAGGTCTTATTGGTATTACTACTCCGGAAACAGCATATACGTCCAATATCAGTGTCGTTTCAAAATATAATTTTAATGATCCGGCGGAGACTGTCAAAAGAGTATACAGGAAGATAAAAGGTGCAGGAGCAGAAGTAATCGTAGTAGTCGGGCATCTGGGCAGTGCGCAAAGTGGTGATGTAATAAGTGGAGAAGCAGTGGATATGATAAACGCCATAAGCGGAACCGAGTACAAGGTAGACGCTGTTATATCTGCTCATACACACAATGTAGTCAAAGGTAAAGTACAAGGCATCCCGATTGTGCAAGCAGGATCCAGCGGCAGGAATGTCGGTTCGTTGGTTCTTTATTATTCACCCGATGAAAAAACTGTTGTAGACAGTTCAGTAGATGTTCTTGGGGTAAGTGAAAATCAAAAAGCTTATCGCAAGGTAGAAAAAATAGTCGCTCGTTCCGCTAAAAAGGCGCATGTTATTGAAAACACCATCATAGGTAGCACCGAGGGTCTGGCTCACGACAGACATACTCTCTCGCAATTGGGTATGTGGGCGACAGATGCTATGAGAGAGATAACGAATGTCGATATAGCTGTGACCAATGGCGGCGGACTTAGAAAACCTATTGCACCGGGAAAGATAACATTAGGCACTATCTATGATATAGCTCCCTTTGACAATACTGTTATCACTATGCAAATGACCGGTAAACAAATCAGAGAAATCTTTGAATTTGGACTGGATAGCCAGCTCGGTCTTTTGCAGTATTCGGGCGTAAATATTGTTTATGATGCATCGAGAGTTAAAGGCAATAAAATAGTTTCGATAAAGCTTGTAAATGGCGAAGAACTTTCAGACGATGCATTATATAGCATCTGTACAAATGATTTTCTTGCTGAGGGAGGCGATGGGTATACTTTCTTTAAACAAGGGAAAGATATTTATAATACCAATATTGTTTTTAGAAGCGTACTTATAGAGGCTGTCGAAAAAGCAGGAGATGTTGTTTTTGCAGAGGATGGACGGTTTGAAGAACAAACAGTCGGTATAAATAAATTAGCCAGCTGAAAAATAAGAATAAAACATATAAGGGGTGATGAAAATGGGATTAATTAAAGCTCTTAGTGGAGCAGTAGGCGGAGTTTTAGCAGACCAATGGAAAGAGTTTTTCTATTGTGATGCTCTGCCGGCAGATGTTCTTGTAGCCAAAGGACTCAATAAAGTTGCGGGGCGATCTTCTAACACCAGTGGTAATGAAAATATTATTTCTAACGGGTCCAAGCTTGCGGTTGCTAACGGCCAGTGTGCGATCATTGTAGATCAAGGCGCTGTTGTAGAGATCTGCGCTGAACCCGGAGAATATATTTATGATACTTCAACAGAACCGAGCATTTTTACCGGTGAAACTCTGGGTGACGGTATCAAGGATATGTTCGAAACAATGAAAAAACGCTTTGCTTATGGCGGCGACA
>CAYVGQ010000225.1:0-2281 GCA_964450295.1 uncultured Phascolarctobacterium sp.
ACGCACCAATTTCGGACTAGCTCCCGTTGCCCCGCCACGACCATCAATAGTAATAAAATCTGGTTCAGCAAAAACACAGAATTCCAAATCACGTTCCAGTTTACCGGCAGCAAGTTTAATGCCAATAGGCCTGCCATCAGATTCTTCACGCAGTTTTTTTACTAGTCCCTTCAAATCTTCTTTGGTATTGATATCTGCGAATTTAGACGGACTAATAACGTCCTCACCCAAAGGTTTGTTCCTGATTGCTGCAATTTCCGGTGTCACTTTACTGCCAGGAAGATGTCCTCCCATACCGGGTTTAGTCCCCTGTCCAATTTTTATTTCTATTGCATCGGCATTAAGCAAATTTTCCTTAGTCACACTGTATAAATTAGGAATATATTCAAAAATATATTTATGTGCAGCTGCCATTTCTTCAGGTAAAATACCACCTTCGCCACTACACATCGCAGTACCTGCCAAAGCACTGCCTTGGGCTAAAGCAATTTTAGTTTCCTGCGACAAAGCACCAAATGACATATGAGAAACAAACACCGGATTGGTTAAAATAAGCGGTTTTTTAGCGTTTTTACCAATTACCGTAGTTGTATCAACAACATCATGCTCATTGAGCGGCGGCGGATTAAGTTGATTGCCTAAAAGCAGAATATCGTCCCATCCCGGCATTTGCATTTGCGTCCCCATCGCACCAATAATCGATTTACCTGTAATCGCCATTTCATGGATATCATCCATATGCCGAAATGCTGCATCTTGGCGTACATAAGCCGGATCATATGCCAAGTCTTCTGTTTCTGCAGACGATACTAAAACACTTTCCTGAGCAGTGGACTCTGTTTCAATATCTGACTCAATCAATTCCATTTCCATGCCGCAAACGGGACATTTAGTGCCTTCAATAAACTTTCCCTCTTTAGCTTCATCATAAATATAACCACAAACCTTACACCGATACTTTGCCATTTTTATTACTCCCCCGCTTCCCTCTTAAGTAATTATTATCTACTAATATTATATTTATCTCTATTATAAGTTTTCAGAAAACTATCGTCAAGGTTATTTTCAAATTTAAGCTGTAAAAACCAGATAAATACTAAATTTATAGTCGTTATGAAAGCTTAGATATATAATTTTTGGTACTTAACTTCAAGAGCATCTTTTGGATTTATTTGCGTTCGTCCCTATCATCTTTACTATATTTGGTACGAGCAATTTTAAAAGCACTTCTAAGCACCAGAAAAAAACATAATAATAACGTTACTAAATCACCGCTGTCAGAAAGGTTGAAATTAAATCGCCGCAATACAAAAACATAGAGAAAAACAACAAAAATAACTGTATAATCCTGATGCTTCATATTTTTTCACCTCTTAACTTTTGTTACTTTTATTCTAACATTTTTTCATGATCAATCTGCAGTTCAATATTCATAAAACATAATATAGAACAAAAAAATAATGCAAAGCACTGCCGGCCAATACAAATAAATGCCAAATCGAATGCATGAACTTATATTTTTTGTCTGCATAGAAAAAAATACCCACAGTATAAGCCAGACCACCACTAACCAATAAAGCCATTCCATCTGTTGGAAGCGTCTTCCAAAGATACGGCAATGCTATAGCCACAGACCATCCCATAAGCACGTACATTACCAAGGAAAGCTTTTGGTATTTATGTAAGCTAATAGCGTTCAATGTGATGCCAACAATCGTCAGCAATAAATTTAGAGCTAACAGATACCAACCTACTTGTGGTGGCAGCAAAACTAGGCAAATAGGGATATAACTGCCTAAAATTAAGAGAAAAATTGAGCAATGATCCAATATCTGAAAAACCTTTTTTGCAGCAGTATGTGCCAAGGCATGATACAGTGTCGACATAAGATAAAGAAAGATCAAACAAAATCCGTAAATAGATACGCTAACAACGGCACTGACGTCACTGTTAGAAACCGCATAAACAATAAGTACTACCGTGCCTATAATCGCTAATAACGCTCCTATGCCATGCGATACAGCATTGGCAATCTCTTCTCCCACAGTTTGTGAATTTATATTTTTTAAAGCCTTCATGATTGTCACCTCCGCACTACGATTAAATTATATCATTTCCCAAGAAAAAATTTGTGACAATAAAGTTACACCACAAAATTTTGTTTAATAGTATATATGCAAAAAAGCCGCAACCCTAGGTTGCGGCTTGCTTTTTTGGTGGGCCCAGCTGGGTTCGAACCAGCGACCGACCGGTTATGAGCCGGGGGCTCTACCAACTGAGC
>CAYVGQ010000226.1:0-2278 GCA_964450295.1 uncultured Phascolarctobacterium sp.
AAGATTCAACAGGATACCGCCGTTAGCAGCCAAAACAGGAGCAAAAACCAAGGAAACGATCGTCATCAATTTGATGAGAATGTTCATTGATGGTCCGGAAGTATCTTTGAAAGGATCGCCTACAGTATCGCCGGTAACAGCAGCTTTATGAGCGTCACTGCCTTTTCCGCCGTGAGCGCCGGATTCAATATATTTTTTAGCATTATCCCAAGCACCGCCTGCATTAGCCATCAAAATAGCTACCAATACGCCTGAAGCCAAAGAACCGCCAATCATGCCGCCCAAAGCTTCGGTACCAAAGAGAAAACCGACCAGTAAAGGAGCAACGATTGCCAAAACGCCGGGGAGTATCATTTCATGCAGAGCGGCAGCGGTAGAAATATCTACGCATTTGCGATAATCGGCAGTAGCTTTGCCTTCTAATAAACCGGGAATTTCGCGGAATTGACGACGAACTTCTTCGATCATTTCGTAAGCGGCTTTACCAACAGATTCCATGGTCATCGCACCAAAAACGAAGGGCAGGGTTGCGCCGATGAAAAGACCAACCAAAGTTACGGGGTTCAGTAAATCTATGTTTTTAAGATTAACGGTTTGCGCATACGCAGAGAACAGTGCCAGAGCGGTAAGTGCGGCAGAACCGATTGCAAAACCTTTGCCAATAGCAGCAGTAGTATTGCCAACAGAGTCAAGTTTATCAGTGATTTCACGAACTTCATGAGGAAGTTCGGCCATTTCAGCAATCCCGCCGGCATTATCGGCGATAGGGCCATAAGCGTCAACAGCAACGGTCAAGCCGGTAGTGGAAAGCATGCCTACAGCAGCCAGAGAGATACCGAAGAGTCCCATTTCTGGATTAGCGGTGCCACCCATTACAAAGAAGGAAACGATTACGCCAACACAGATGAAAAGCATGGGCCAGAAAGTGGAGTACATACCAACAGCCAACCCGGAAATGATTGTAGTCGCAGGGCCGGTTTCCGACTGCTGCGCAATTTTTTGAACACTGCCGTAATCTGCAGAAGTATAGATTTCGGTAATTTTTCCGATGATCATACCAACTATCAGACCGGCTGCAATGGCCCAGAACGCATCCATAGTGCCAAATAGGTTGTTGGAAAGATAAGCGGCCGCAGCGATAACGATAGCGCCGCCAATATAAGTACCGCTGTTCAATGCAGCCTGAGGATTCTGAGATTTGCTGGAACGAGCAAACATAACACCGATAATAGAAGCCAGGATACCGGCAACAGACAGCATAAATACAAATTCAATACCCTCGCCTTGAGGATAGGCAACAGCTCCCAAAGTCAAAGCAGAAATGATTGCGCCAACATAGGATTCGAATAAGTCGGCACCCATGCCGGCAACGTCGCCTACGTTATCGCCTACGTTATCGGCAATAGTAGCAGGGTTACGCGGATCATCTTCAGGGATACCTGCTTCTACTTTACCAACAAGGTCGGCGCCAACGTCAGCAGCTTTGGTATAAATACCGCCGCCAACACGGGCAAATAAAGCAATGGAGCTTGCCCCCAAACCAAAGCCGGTAACAATATCGACATTACGGTCAAATACAAAATAAGCAATTGCCAGACCGGCAATACCGAGTCCAACTACGCCAAGACCCATAACTGCGCCGCCGGAAAAAGCTATTTTCAGGGCCTCACTCATGCCGTGACGAGCAGCTTCAGCAGTACGAACGTTAGCTTTAGTAGCAACGGTCATACCAAGATAGCCTGCACAGACGGAGAAAATTGCACCGCCGATAAAGCAAAGTGCAGTACTTACAGATAAGAACATAGCGATAATTGCAGAAACAACAACGATGAAAACAGCAAGATATTTGTATTCTCTATACAAAAATGCCATTGCTCCTTCATGGATATAGCCGGCGATCTCCTTCATACGGGCATTACCTGCGTTTGCAGCACTGATAGCATTGCCGAGCATCATTGCCACGCCGAGAGCCACAAGACCTACGACTACGGATAAAATTAAATAATTACTCAAAACATTGATCCCCTTTCTGTTTTTTTGAGTTTTTAAAAATTAAGAACGCAGAGCGTTCTTTTTAACCAAATTAACCGCTGATTTTGGCTAAAGCAAGCGTAATAATACCGAAAGCAGTACCCAAACCAATCGTAACCTTAGACATTAAAGTATCAACATCATTTCCCTTGCCAAAGAAGGCACCACCACCGCCTCCGCCAAACGCATCTGACAAGCCTGAGCCCTTCCCGGACTGCATTAAAACAGACGCTATCAATGCAATACA
>CAYVGQ010000227.1:0-2271 GCA_964450295.1 uncultured Phascolarctobacterium sp.
GGTTCAAAGAAAATCCGTGGGCGGTAAAGGTTGACCCGCAAAAAGGCGGCGGCTCTACCGGCGGCGGGGGCGCTATTGGAAGCCTACATACAAAAGGCTGTGCTGCCGATATTTGTATTGCATATCAGAATGACACTGACACCGCTTTAGCAGAAACAGTATTTGCCGCAGCCGACGCTTGGGGACTACGAGGACAAATAAGTATCGGTTACTACGGCGACTGGATACACATTGACACTCGTGGCTACAATTCTAGTTGGTGAGCCATGTATGAAAAAATCAAAACTTGGATATCTGATCATTGGTTTTTTAATTTGTTGGTTTGTTGCGTGGTTGGCTTTGTTGCCGGCTATCTGTTGTGCGGAACGCACCTACATGATAACGGAAAGCGAGCTGATGACACTAGCAAGTTGACAAGGGGACGTTCCTTTTTTGACAGCTTTCTTTTTAAAACATGAAAAGCCCCCTAAATATTAGACAAAAATAATATTTAGGGGGCTCTTGTTCATTTGATAACATTCTTCTTGAATAAGGGCATAAGCATTTATTTTTCATTAACTTTTGAGTACAGTTTAACTTAAGGTGATAATAATAAGAAATGTTGACAAAAAAGGAACGTCCCCTCCTGACACATTGAAAGGTCGGAACTTGATCCGGATGATTTTGACGCACAGGTAAAGGCTTACACCGCTGAACTGACAAAACAAAAGGCTGATGCAACCCATCTACCGCCGGTAGCCGACGATGAATAAGCTGCAGGAGTTATTAGCGAGTTTCTCCAAAGAATGGGCTAGCGGCGCCGGTTGGCAAGACAAGCTAAGAGGCTGGCAGGGCTTGCTAGTCCGATAAGCAGATTGAAGCATGAATTCGTTTTTGATTTAATGAGTGAAAACTTATTCCCGCCCGATGATTATTTCCTGAAAACGCTTGCAAGCCAGGCAGAATTGCCTTATACTTTAGGCAAAGAAGGGTATAATAGATTCCTAAGTGACGACGGTAAACCTATATACCCGGCAAACGAAGGTTTTATTGGTGCTCCGATTAAAGAGGTCGTCAGAAAAGATACAATATTGATTGACCGCTACGGGCGAGATACAGGTCGTTTTGTAAGCCCTCAGGGCACCAGCTTTGAGGAGAGATCACTGCCTAAAGAGTCTATCAATGACGAATATCATGTTTATAGGGTGAAGAAGGATATCGCAAATGTCTTAAGCGGTAGAACGGCTGCATGGTTTGAGCAGTCTGGTGGTGGGTGGCAATATAGGTTGCTGGATATCATAGCGAATTTATCCGATTACTTAGAGGAGGTTGATTAAAATGACGATCAAGGAATTAAAGAAAATCCTAATAGATGAGAAGATTAATGTTAATTCCTACGAAATCGAAGGATCTAACTATCTCCGAGGGTATGACGGTTTCATAATTCTTCCCGGGGAAAACGGGAAGTGGCTATTGTACTACATGGAGCGTGGGCAAAAAGTCTTGCTGAGCACCTACAATAACCAGCATGGCGTTTGTATGGCATTCTTGAAATACATGGCTAGAGGCGATAAGCAACTACTCAAATATATTCCCCAAAACGAAATAGCTTAATAGATGTAGTTAAGGGGAAAAAGAGGAGAACACTATGGCAAAGGACGATTACAATGCTATTGTTTATGTTATTCTAAACTACTTATATAATTGTCTCAAAAAAGGTAAAAAAGTGGATCTGAAGCTTTTGAGTACGGAGGCGTTAGATATTCCGTATAGCTATTGGAAGATGATTTTCAAGAATATCGAGGAACAAAATCTTGCGAGCGGCGTATATGTTTTTACTGATAAAGAAGGCACGTCTGTTCAAGTTGAAGAGGACGAGTTGGAAATCACACCCGAAGGGATTAACTTTCTCGACAGTAATTCTACGATGCAAAGGATTAAAGAAGATGTTACCCAAATAGCGTTTCCGCTACTTAATTTAATGGCAAAAATGGGACTACACATATAACATCCTGTTTTTTGCACCTATCAAATGAAACAAGCAGTAACACACCGTTTCCGGTTATCCGGAGGCGGTTTTTTATTGCCCAAAATCGGTATTGAGGCGAGAGGCCTTTAATATAAAATAATGGGGACAGGGGCCCTAAAACGCGGGAGGCGTAGAAAATGGATTTAAAAGAAGTGTATGACAAACTGGAAAAGGCGGATGCCGTCGCTAAAAAACTGACTTCGGTATTATCCGCGCTCGAACTGGAAGACGGGGACGATCTCGACGATAAAGTCGGAGCGGTA
>CAYVGQ010000228.1:0-1862 GCA_964450295.1 uncultured Phascolarctobacterium sp.
CACCGGGGCATGCTGATTTTGGAGGCGAGGTTGAGCGGGTACTCACTATGGTTGATGGCGTTTTACTATTGGTTGATGCTTATGAAGGCCCTATGCCGCAGACCAAATATGTTTTGCGAAAGGCGTTAGAACAGCATTTGAAACCGATTGTGGTTATTAATAAAATAGATCGTCCGGACCAGCGTGTGGACGAGGTCATCGATGAAGTTTTGGACCTTTTCATTGAATTAGGTGCAGATGATACCCAGCTGGAATTCCCGGTTGTATTAACCTCGGCCCGCAACGGTATTGCAAAATTAACGATGGAAGAAGAAAGCAATACATTAGAGCCGCTTTTTAAAGTAATCATAGAAAATATTCCGGCTCCGGATGTTGATCTTGATGCTCCTTTGCAAATGCTTGTAAACACTCTCGATTATTACCATTATGTTGGCCGTATAGTGGTAGGTCGTGTTCTTAGAGGCACTATTCATAACGGCGAGAATATTACTTTAATGGATGATCATGGTGAGAGTAAAGCTAAAATTGGTAGGCTCTATACATATGAAGGACTGAAGCGTGTTGAGGCGCAGGAGGTTGGCGCCGGCGATATTGTTGCTTTGATTGGTCTCGCCGATGCTGATATTGGTGACACCATTGCGGATGCCGAAAATCCTGAAAAACTACATGGTATAAGTATTGATGAACCAACTTTATCTATGGTTTTCTCTGTTAATAACAGTCCATTTGCCGGTCGTGAAGGGAATTTTGTTACAAGTCGTCATTTGCGTGAACGTCTGTTTAAAGAAATAAAAACTAATGTGTCAATGCGTTTAGAAGAAACAGAAAATGCGGATGCCTTCGTTGTTTCTGGACGAGGTGAATTACATTTATCGGTGTTGATTGAAACTATGCGTCGTGAAGGTTACGAGTTGCAGGTTGGTAAACCGAAAGTAATCATGCATCATGACGAAACAGGCACTTTGCAGGAGCCTATGGAGGCTTTGACCATAGATGTGCCACAGGAATTTATGGGGGCTGTTATGGAAGGTTTAGGCCTGCGCAAAGCAGAGCTGGCTAATATGAATGAAGTGGCTGGTTATCTGCGGATGGAATTTATAATTCCTGCTCGTGGACTTATTGGTTTCCGTAATCAATTTCTTACTGATACCAAGGGCAACGGTGTTATGAACCACGTGTTCGCAGGCTATGCTGATTATAAAGGTGAAATACCTGGGCGTACACGCGGGAGCTTAGTTGCTTTTGAAAATGGTGAAACTACTTCTTACGGTATCGGCAACGCGCAGGAACGTGGCACAATGTTTATTATTCCCGGAGAACAGGTTTATGAAGGACAGATCATTGGCGAAAATAGTCGCGAAGATGATATGGACGTAAATCCCTGTAAAAAGAAACATGTAAGTAATATGCGTGCTAGTGGCAGTGATGATTCCATTCGTTTGATTCCGCCTAAAACATTTTCTCTAGAACAAGCTTTAGAACATATTAACGAAGATGAATTAGTTGAAGTAACTCCTAAAAGCATAAGGATGCGTAAAAAAATTCTTGATCGAGTTGAACGTGGCCGTCAGCGTTCAAGAAATAAAGCATAAATTTTATAAAATTTATGCAATAAAGAAGGATTTTCAAAAAATATGTAGAAGATGGCAATTAGCATATCTAGCAAAAGGACGTTTGGAGGCGTAGAAAATGAATTTTAAAAATGCGGCACGTAAACTTTGGAATAATGATGTAGAAGAAGAACAAGTTTATAGTGGCCCTTATTTGCTAAAGGGCGCTCAGATGAACATTTTGGTACGTTATCCTCGTCAATTTAGCGACGTGCGTGAATATGCTGAGGCTCTAATGGATGGCGCTACATT
>CAYVGQ010000228.1:1872-2239 GCA_964450295.1 uncultured Phascolarctobacterium sp.
ATGCTGTCGACGCCGCTATGAAAAATCGTATTTTTGATTATCTTAACGGTGTAAGTTATATAATCGGCGCAACTGTTTCCAAAGTCAGTGAAAATTTGTTGATGTATGCTCCCAATCATGTAGAAGTAGATAAAGAAGCAGCTAAAAGAAGTTCTCGTTCTTGGTTGGGTAGATAAAAGTATACATTCAAGTTTAATAGTAAATGTTGGGGTAAGATGGGAACTATAATCCATCTTATCCCATTTTTTATAAAATAATAAGCTTAATTTTGGTGAAGTTTATATATGAGGACTAATAAAGAGAAGTCATATTTATAAACATATACTTTATATTAAAAATGAGGTTATAGTTTTATATAAGTGTTTGA
>CAYVGQ010000229.1:0-2219 GCA_964450295.1 uncultured Phascolarctobacterium sp.
GAAGAACCTAAAGAAATCTCAATAGATGACGATTCATCATTACAAATATTATCTGTCCCTGAGACTAAGAAAGATGATGAGTATGAAAAGGCTTATAATCTTTTATATGGTGCTAAAAAAACTGATGGATTGATTTTCGGTAAATCTTTTAAAGGTAAGCCGCGACCGATGATCGATATTATTGAAGAAGAAAACAAAGTCATAGTGGAA
The DNA here is from genome assembly GCA_964450295.1 of uncultured Phascolarctobacterium sp. GTDB lineage: Bacteria > Bacillota > Negativicutes > Acidaminococcales > Acidaminococcaceae > Phascolarctobacterium. The sequence goes on from CAYVGQ010000229.1 coordinate 211, forward strand.
GGCACTTTTGTTAAAAGTATTGATAAAGATGGAAAATTAACACCGTTTATTGAACGTGTATTGCGTACCGGCAATGCGGTGCTGACATTTAATTTAAGTGATGATTCCGGCGGTCTCTATATAAAAATGCGGTTCGAAAATATTGAAGAATGCATTAGATTTAAGCAAAAGATAAATCCGGGAATGTTGTTGCGTATTATGGGTAATGTGGCTCCCGACAGGTTTTTGTTTGATGAGATGGCCATCACTCCCAAAGGAATCATAGTCGTTCCTAAAAAAGAACGCATGGATAATGCTGAAGTCAAACGTGTTGAGTTGCACTGCCATACTAAAATGAGCAAAATGGATGGCGTTACGCCGATGGAAGAATTGGTAGAGACAGCCATTAAATGGGGGCATAAGGCTTTAGCCATCACTGATCATGGTGTAGTTCAAGCGTTTCCTTTTTGTTTTGATATCGCAGAAAAAGCCGATATCAAATTAATTTTTGGTATGGAAGGTTATCTTATAAATGATGATGGTTACGACATGGATTTGGAGCCGACTGCTAATGCCAAAAAAAGTCGTATAAAAAAGGTTAAAAGTAACCATATCATTATTTTGGCTAAAAATGCTACTGGTTTAAGAAATTTGTACAAACTGGTAACAATTAGCCATTTAAGATATCTGCATAGAAGACCTATGTTGCCTCGCGAGATAATTGAAGAATATCGTGAAGGATTGCTTTTAGGTTCTGCCTGTGAAGCCGGAGAGTTATATCGCGCAGTTTTAGCAGGTCGTCCTGATGAAGAATTAGAAAAGATAGCTGCGTTTTACGATTATTTAGAAATTCAACCAAACGGTAACAATATGTTTTTAGTTCGACAGGAACGCTGCACTCTTAAACAGCTGCAGGGCTATAATCGCAAAATCTATGAGCTGGGTAAAAAAATTGGCAGGTTGACAGTTGCAACCTGTGACGTACATTTTCTGCGTCCGGAAGACGCACAGTTACGTGCTATATTACAAGCAGGACAAAATTATTCCGATGCCGATCAGCAAGCCCCACTATATTTTAGAACTACCGAAGAAATGCTGAAGGAGTTTGAGTATTTAGGCAAAGATATTGCTTACGAAATATGTGTAACTAATCCTAATAAGATTGCAGATATGGTCGAAAAAATTAAACCGGTTCCGGATCGCGATCAATTATATTCCCCTTTTATCCCGGGAGCAGAAAAAGCTATTAAGGAAATGTCATATCAACGTGCACACGAATGGTATGGCGAAACCCTTCCGCAAATCGTCAGTGACAGATTAAAAATGGAACTGGATTCGATTATCAATCATGGCTTCGCCGTTTTGTATTATATTGCTCATAAACTGGTAAAGAAATCGCTTGATGATGGTTATTTGGTCGGTTCTCGTGGGTCGGTAGGCTCGTCTTTCGTCGCAACGATGATCGATATTACAGAAGTTAATTCTTTAAAGCCACATTATCGTTGTCCTAAATGCAAATACAGCAAATTTTTTTTGAATGAAGAAGTTGCTTCAGGATTTGATCTTCCACCGAAAGATTGCCCGCATTGTGGTACAGATATGGTGCGCGATGGTCACGACATTCCATTTGCTGTTTTCATGGGCTTTCATGGCGATAAAGTTCCTGATATTGATTTAAATTTTTCTGGCGATTATCAGCCAACCGCTCATAAATACACTGAAGAATTATTTGGGCGCGACAATGTCTGCCGTGCAGGTACGATTTCAACCATTGCCGTCAAAACCGCTTTTGGTTATGTCAAAAAATATTACGAAGCTAAAAATTTGCATGTCCATTCTGCACATGTTGCAGGGCTTGTTGAAGGTTTTGCTGGTATAAAACGTACAACTGGCCAGCATCCCGGCGGGATTATGGTAGTTCCTCGTAATATGGACATTCATTATATTTCACCGATGAATCGTCCTGCCGATGAAAAAGATTCGGAAATAGTTACAACTCACTTTGATTATCATTCTATCAATGACCGTTT
>CAYVGQ010000230.1:0-2212 GCA_964450295.1 uncultured Phascolarctobacterium sp.
AATAAGATTGTAAGTTGTTTGTAAAATCCCACATCTGAAGATGTGGGATTTTTTTTCATATGGTATAATAATATAATACAAGTACAATGAGGAGACTAACAGAGTGCGGTCATTCAACGGCAATGAAGAATTTTTCTTTGGAGGGAGTAAACAGGGCGTAATTCTGGTACATGGGTATACCGGCGCACCGGGAGAAATGCGTCTGCTTGGCGGATACCTGCAAAAGCAGGGTTTAACAGTACTCGGTGTGCGTTTGCCCGGTCATGGCACGACACCGCAGGAGTTGAATAGTACCGGATGGCAGAATTGGTACAGCGTAGTTAAAGAAGGTGTTCACCGTTTACGCCTATGCTGTGATAGAGTTTCCATTGTAGGATTATCTATGGGAGGTCTTTTAACTATTAAAGCAGCTGCTGAACTACCGGTTGATAAAGCTGCGATTCTAGCCGCCCCAATTTATGTTTCTGATAAACGTGCCCCTTATTTGCCGTTGCTGCGTTTTTTTATCCGTTACCTAAAAAAACGCAAGAGACATTATCCGGTACCGGAGGAATATAGTGTTTGTTATCATGTAATGCCGGTCAAACCCTTAAAAAGTTTATTTGAGTTAATAGAACTGTGCAAAACACAGTATTTAGAGAAAATAAAAATACCATGCCTTATCATGCAGTCGAAGGTAGAAAATACGGTTAAACCAGCTAGTGCCGGCTATATTTACGAACATATTGGTTCAAATAAAAAAGAACTTGTCTGGTATTATAATTCTGGTCATATATTGACACTGGATCGTGAAAGGGAAGATGTTTTTAAAAGAATTTATAATTTTATAATGGAGTAAGAAAATGCGAGGAAAAGAATATACTTGGTGTTTTGCCTGCGGCAAAGACAATCCTATCGGTTTTAAAATGCAATTTATAATGGATGCCAAAGAGTGCGTGGCGTATTTTACGCCGAAACCTGAACATCAGAGCTATGAAGGAAGAATGCATGGTGGCTTGATTAGCGTTTTATTAGATGAGATCATGGGACATTATCTATTTACAACAGAAGGGAAACCGGCCTATACGGCAAAAATGGAACTTCGTTACCGGCGACCTATAATGATAGGGGAAACTGTAAAATGTGTGGGACGACGTTTGAAACAAAAAGGACGACTGGTGGAAATGCAGGGACAAATAATAACGGAAGACGGCAGCGTTGCGGCAGAAGCAGTTGCAAAAATGATGCTGGAGGAGAATAATGCAAGCGAAAAGCAGTAAAATAAATATTTTAGATTTTATGCGGGGCAGTTCTTATGCACCGCTAACAGCAGAAGAATTGATTGCAGCCATACCTGTTACAGAAAACCTTAATGCTTTTTGGCAGGACCTATTGGAATTAGAAGAAAACGGTGACATTATCAAAACACGCTTTGCTACTTTTGGCTTACCGGAGAAAATGGGTTTGGTGGTGGGCAGGTTTCAACTTACCAGTAAAGGCTTTGGGTTTGTAATTCCTGACAACAAAGGTGAGCGCCCGGATGTATTTATTCCGCCACGCGCTTTAGGTGGGGCAATGAACAACGATCGTGTCATGGCGCGTGTAGAGCATGCCAGTGGAGGCGCGAAGCCGGAAGGTGAAATTATCCGTATTATCACCCACGCCAATAATAAAATCGTCGGTATTTTTCATCAAAGCGGTGATTTTGGTTTTATTGTGCCGGATGACAAAAGGATAGGTCAGGATATTTACGTTATGAGACGTAATTTTGGCGGAGCAAAGAGCAATCAAAAAGTAGTGGCTGAAATCACGGAATGGCCTGTTGAACGGCGTAATGCCGAAGGCAAAGTTGTGGAAATACTTGGTAATGTGGGCGATGTAGGTCTAGAAATACTTTCTATTATTAAACAGAATGACTTGCCGCTGGAATTCCCTGAATATGTCATAGAAGCTTCTAAACGGGTGCCCAAAGCCATCAAAAGCAGCGAATTGGAAGGTCGCCGCGATTTGCGAGAACTGCCCATTGTAACGGTGGATGGCGATGATGCTAAAGACTTAGATGATGCCGTTTATGTAAAAAAGATTGGTGAAGATGAATTTTTACTGGGTGTACATATTGCTGATCCGCCTGGGAGGCTGGAAGCCGAACCGGTCCAGCACGATCTGGGTCTCGTCGGAGACATGGCCCAGGCAGGCGGCCTCATATTCCCGGTCCCCCACGGCATTGCGCAGG
>CAYVGQ010000231.1:0-713 GCA_964450295.1 uncultured Phascolarctobacterium sp.
TAATTGTTGCCACTACGAACAAAGTTGTCAGCGCTGTTGCCAGCAAATTATCATTTTCATCATAAACCTCAGTTTCAGCAACTAAAGTCGTTCGTCCGCGATGGCAGATTTTACAGCCGACGCGTAACTTATCTGCCGCTGCGTATTTTACAATATTGCAACAAAAATTTAGTGTTTCCGCTTCGACACCTGTACTAACAGCAGCTATCTGTAGCACAGATTCAACAAACTGACAAATTACTCCACCTCGTACAAAACCTCGATGATCAAAAACCTCTGCAGTATCCAAAGACAAACTAACTTCAACACAACCACAGCTCACCTGTTCTAGCTTAAACGCCGTATTGCCCAGTAAGCGTCTTGCCGTACAGGCCGAATGCACTAAGGAAAACATTTCTGCCTTAATCCCGCTGCTCATTGTTTGTTCATCTCCTGCCTATAAATCTGACAAAGCACAAATATATTTTAGATATAATACCTTGAGTATTTTATCACAAAATATTTACTAACTCAATACTTTTCAATCGTTTTTATGCAAATTATGTAAAAAAATGCTATATTTACTTTTCAACAATCTACTGCTGACTTGTCAGTCACTTTTAACAAAAAAATAAATCCGCCCGGAAAATCTTCCCAGGCGGGAAATTTTTAGTGATGGAATAAACGCAATCCTGTAAACGCCATCGCAATATTATATTTATTACATGTATTTT
>CAYVGQ010000231.1:723-1874 GCA_964450295.1 uncultured Phascolarctobacterium sp.
GATGAGCCCGCTCAATATTATCCCCAAAGGGGAAAAACGCATCGCTGCCAAGAGAAACTCCATGCAGTTTTTTTATCCATTCTTTCTTTTCTTCTCTCGTAAGTGGCATTGGTTTTTCAGTAAAAAACTGCTGCCATATCCCTTCTGCCAAAACGTCTTCATAATCGTCAGAAATATAGACATCAATTGTATTGTCGCAATCAGGCCGACGAATATTCTCTTTAAAAGGTAATGCCAGAACTTTAGGATTTTGACGCAACCACCAAATATCCGCTTTATTACCTGCGAGGCGAGTACAATGCACGCGTGATTGTTGCCCCGCTCCGATACCTATCGCCTGTCCATCTTTAACATAGCATACAGAATTAGATTGAGTATATTTCAAAGTAATCAATGCAATCAAAAGATCGCGAACTGCTTCTTTCGGGATGATTTTATTCGCTGTAGGACGATTAACCAAAAGTTTTTCCGTAATCTCTGCTTCATTACGATCCTGCTCAAATGTAATACCAAAAACATCTTTTGTTTCTCGTAGTTCCGGTACGTAGTCCGGATCTATTTTGATAACATTGTAAGTTCCTTTGCGTTTTGTTTTTAAAATTGCTAGAGCCTCTTCAGTATAATCGGGAGCAATAACGCCGTCGGAAACCTCTCGGGCAAGCATCGTTGCTGTTTCTTTATCGCATATATCTGAAAGCGCTACAAAATCACCATAAGATGACATCCGATCGGCGCCGCGTGCTCTAGCGTAAGCTGTGGCTAAAGGTGTAAGTTCCAAATCCTCAACACAATATATTTTTTTTAATACATCACTCATCGGCAGTCCAACAGCCGCACCGGCCGGACTGACATGTTTAAAAGAAGCCGCAGCAGGCAATCCTGTTGCTGCCTTTAATTCCTTTACTAACTGCCAACTGTTGAAGGCATCAAGAAAATTAATGTAACCCGGACGTCCATTAAGCACTGCTAACGGCAGTTCACCGGTTTTGTTATAAATGCGGGCAGTACTTTGATTTGGATTGCAGCCATACTTTAATTGCAGTTCTTTCACAATTACTCCTCCTTAAAATAAAAAACCGACACTTCTGGAGCGCGGCGCCCAGACGGTCGGCAATACCGGTCATACTCCATGTGGTTATCCACTTCCGTCA
>CAYVGQ010000231.1:1884-2164 GCA_964450295.1 uncultured Phascolarctobacterium sp.
TATGACCTATTTCTTGCTTTAGATTATACTTTTTGCTTCTTCTTTTGTCAATTATCCTTTTATCTCTTTCCCAACTATGTTACAATTTAGTAAATGCTCCAAAGGAGATGTTTTTTTATGACTTATTGCTATGTCTGCCCCCATCGCTGTGGCGTAGATAGACCGGAAACAATGACCGGAGAAGGAGTCTTCGGTTCCTGCGGTTGCGGAATGTTGCCAATTGTCGCGCGTGCCGCTCTGCATATGTGGGAAGAACCTTGCATTAGTGGTAGCAGAGGTT
>CAYVGQ010000232.1:0-2160 GCA_964450295.1 uncultured Phascolarctobacterium sp.
ACTGAGATTAAACGTATCGGTGTCGGTAAAATAGCGACTGTATCCGGTCGTTATTATGCAATGGATCGCGACAAACGTTGGGAAAGAATTGAGAAAGCTTATAAGGCCATGGTGACTCACGAAGGTAACATCTATACAAATGCTGTCAGCGGCGTGCTGGCGTCTTATGAGGCAGGAGTTACTGATGAATTTGTAGTTCCGTTCATTGTGGCACCTGAAAAAGAAGCCTGCGTTAAAGCCGGCGACGGTATGATTTTCTTTAATTTCCGTCCGGATAGAGCACGTCAGTTGACCAGGGCCTTTGTAGACGAGAATTTTACTCATTTTAAACGACCGGAGGCGGCAGGTCCGATAGATTTTGTTTGCATGACTCAATACGATGAAAAAATACCTGTTCCTGTTGCTTTTGCGCCTGCAAACCTAGAGAATACTTTAGGAAAAGTATTAGCCGACCACAATTTGCAGCAATTGCGTATAGCAGAAACGGAAAAATATGCTCATGTTACTTTTTTCTTCAACGGCGGTGTAGAGGAACCTAATGTAGGTGAAGATAGAGTTTTGATACCTTCACCAAAAGTGGCAACCTATGATCTGCAACCGGAAATGAGTGCAGTTGAGGTTACTGATAAGCTACTGGCATTACTGGCAACTGATAAATATGATGCGGTGATTTTAAATTTTGCTAATCCGGACATGGTAGGACATACCGGTGTGCTGGAGGCCGCCGTTAAGGCAATGGAAACCGTAGATTGCTGCGTAGGTCGTATAACCGAAAAGATTTTGGAACTTAACGGAACCGCCTGCATAACTGCAGATCATGGCAATTTAGAAAAGATGTTGGATGAAAATACAGGGCAACCTTATACGGCGCATACAACTAATCAGGTGCCTTTTATGCTAGTCAGCAAAACTAAACATTCATTACAGAACGGTATTTTGGCTGATATTGCACCAACATTACTGGAGTTGTTGCATATTAGTAAGCCCAAGGCAATGACAGGAAGAAGTCTGTTGACAGATAAAAATAAATGATGAGGTGAAACTAAAGTGGCAATGATTACTGAAGTATATGCAAGAGAGATTCTGGATTCCCGTGGAAATCCAACGATTGAAGTAGAGGTTTGTCTTGAAGACGGTTCTGTAGGACGTGCGGCAGTTCCTTCCGGAGCTTCCACCGGCATACATGAAGCCGTAGAATTGCGCGACGGCGATCAAGAACGCTATCTTGGTAAAGGTGTAACTAAAGCTGTTGATAACGTTAACGATATTATTGCTGAGACTTTAATTGGTCTTGAAGCTACTCGTCAGGTAGAAATAGATGAAATGCTAATTCGTTTAGACGGTACTCCTAATAAAGGAAAACTAGGTGCTAATGCTTACCGTTATATCTTTATCTTGGAGGCGTATCGGCGCAGGAGTTGCCTGTGCCGATGATGAATATTTTAAACGGTGGTCAACATGCTGATAACAACGTCGATATTCAGGAATTTATGATAATGCCTGTCGGGGCTAAAAGCTTTAGTGAAGCCCTGCGTATGAATACAGAGATTTACCACAGCTTGAAATCCTTGTTAAAGAATAAAGGACTGGGCACGGGACTGGGTGACGAAGGTGGTTTTGCCCCGAACCTGAAATCCAACGAAGAAGCTATTGAAGTTATTTTGGAAGCAGTTGAAAAAGCCGGTTACCAACCAAGTGAAGATATTATGATTGCTCTTGATGTAGCTGCCAGCGAGTTCTATAAAGACGGTAAATACCATATGGAAGGTGAGGGTTTAGTTAAAACATCCAGCCAGATGGTTGATTATTTGGCAGCCCTATGTGAAAAATATCCAATCATTTCCATTGAAGACGGTTTGGCAGAAGATGACTGGAAGGGTTGGAAAGCGCTTACTAAAAAACTGGGAACCAAAGTACAGCTTGTTGGCGACGATCTGTTCGTTACCAATGCGGCTCGTCTCATCGAAGGCATTAAAAATGATACGGCCAACTCAATTTTGATCAAAGTTAACCAAATAGGTACTTTGACGGAAACTTTTAATGCCATTGAAACTGCCGGACGTGCAGGTTACACCTGTATTATTTCTCATCGCAGCGGTGAAACTGAAGATACCACTTTGGCCGATATTGCTGTCGCAGTAAATGCAGGGCAGATTAAGA
>CAYVGQ010000233.1:0-2128 GCA_964450295.1 uncultured Phascolarctobacterium sp.
ATCAATCGACCCTGCATCAGCACCTGTTTTGCTCCTGATGCCGCAATAAAAATCTTCGATCTTTACGCATTTTTAACACTCTAAACAGACTGGAAATCAGCATCAAGCCGACGGCTATCGCACAGGAATCCGTTGCCGCTGTTAACAGAATCGACATACCGCCGCTGTAATCATTGTTAATAACAGCAAACATACCTTTATAAATACCCAGTCCCGGCACGAGTGGAATAATACCGGGAATAACAAAAACCGTCGCCGGCTGTTTAAAGATACGTGCCGAAAGCTCGCTAAGCAAAGCCAGTGCCATCGCAGCAAAAAAATTAGCATAAAAAGAACTGTAATCAAGTTCTGCCCTGATACCGATAAAAACGATCCAGCCAACAGCACCAATCAATCCATCGGTAAGCAGAATCTTTTTAGGCGACTGGAACAATATCGCAAAAGCCATGGTCGCAATAAATGCAAAGATGAAAGAATAGATCATTTCCATAAATTCCACCCCCACAAGACCCAGACTTGCAAAGAAAAGGCGATACCAATAGCGATAGATGCCGCAAAGAGCAACGCTTCCGCAATACGCGCGTTTCCCGACAATAAATCGCCGGCCATATAATCGCGCAGCCCGTTAGTAAATGCTAGTCCGGGCAAAAACGGCATCAACGCACCAACGATAATCTTTTCCATAGTGCACTGTACGCTTACAGCGCAGCAAAGCAAAGCTATTACGCCGATTGCAATACCGGCCACCGCATTTTCCCAAAAAGCACTGGGACGATATCCGGCAATTTGCTTCAAAACCAGCATAGCGATACCACCGGTAATAAACGCTGCCACAAAGTCATGACTGTTGCCGCCCAGCATCGCCGAAAAGCACGCCGATGCAATAGCCGAAGCCAGACAAACTTTCCATTTGCCATAAGGAGCGGGAGTTTGCATCTTTTCTTCCAACCAAACGATTGTAGACTTATAATCCATGGGCCAGTGTTCAAATTTATATGACATATCGTTCATTTCACTAATCAGCCCCAGATTGGTACTGCGATAGCGAATACGACTAACACAATTAAAACCGTTAACCTGCTCGTTACCAAGAATTATTACTGTCGGTGTCACAAAGGTATCCACTGCATGGCCGTTGGCAATACAAAAACGACTGATGGTATCTTCGACGCGATAGGTTTCCGCACCGCTTTTAAGAAGAATCTTCCCCACCATCAACGCCACTTTTAAAGTTTCATCACGTGTCATTTTAAATTTTTGGATATTTTCCATCTTTTATTCACCATCAGCAAAAAGTTTTGCTACCGCTGCTTTAAAACGGTTAGCCCCGCCCATAGAAGGATGCGGCACACAGGCCATGCATTCAACACCGTAACGCTGCAAGGTACCTGCAGATTTCTGCCCGATTGCGACAATCTTCAATGTCGGTACCATAAGTAGCAATTTTCTGGCATAGGTAATGCCTACATCCAATTCTTCAGTTGTAGGAGTACGGTTAGTCAGTATATTATCCGCCCTATGCGGATGAAAGGGAAAAATGTTCCATAAAATAGTATCAAAGGCAGATAAACCATGTCTTGCTAAAGTATTCCACATAACGGTAGCCGTCGGTTCATTAAAACCGCTTTTTTTTTGCGTAGCTTTCAGCTTCTCGCTGTCAGGATTACTTGTCCGGCAATAATCCCATGCGCCCAAAACAACTTCCGGTTTAATAGCAGGATGCAAGCCCAGCAAAATTCTTTCCGAGGTCATCGCCATACCGGAAAAATGCCCTCCCTGATACCCCAAACCTTCGGCAATAAATAAATAATGCGCCTTTTGACGCAGCTCTAAATATCTAATTAAATTAGCGGCACGAATAGCCGGAGCCATACTACTTATATCGCAAGCAGGATCATAGTCCTGCCAAGGATTAAAAACCAAAGGACTCTGATATGTTTTTAGTTCTTCAACAAACTTTTTGATTTTCACATTAGCCCTCCGCCGTTTATTATATCATAAAAAGACGTTCAGCATAGTAATGCCGAACGTAGATTTTTCCAAAATTCATATTCTCATTAATTACAGATAAAAACGCCCACGCTTACACGCAGGCGTTATCTTTAAAATTAAAATAACAGGATAAACA
>CAYVGQ010000234.1:0-2096 GCA_964450295.1 uncultured Phascolarctobacterium sp.
GCGATTTACCCATAGATAAAAGCAAACTCAATAAATATATGCTGGCAAGCTTTTTTATTGCGTTTGTCTTTTTCTATCTGTTTTTTAAATTTCTGTTTATAGCCAGTCTTACTAGTGCCTAAGTAACACCGGGGGGAGGGTTTTTCGATGAAAAAATTATGCTCGTGTTTAATTGTTGCTTTGCTAAGTATGTTTCTCACAGCTTTTGTGCAGGCAGCTCCTTTAAACTATGTTGTAGATACGGCAGGGCTTTTAGATGCTAGTCAAAAAACTGATCTTGAAATGCGCATAAAAAAAGTCAGGAACAATTTTAACTTTGATTTGGTCATTGTCACACTAGAAGATGCCAAGACTCAAAAAGAGCCGCTTGTATTTACGGCAGATTATTATATGGATAAAGGCTATGGTGTAGGAGAGTCTCGAGATGGTTTAATTCTACTTTTGGATATGAAAGCCCGTGACTGGGCAATAGTCGGAATGGGACATGGTCAGATGGTCTTTACAGGCTGGGGAACAAGTTATATAGGAAAAGAAATTTTACCTTATTTGGGTAACGGAAAATATTATGAAGCTTTTGGTGAATTTCTAACATGGTCAGAGAGATTTTTACAAGCCTATGCTGAAGGTGATCCGATAACTGAAAAAAATCCTTATTTAGACAGTACATTTTATGGGATTCTTATTGCTTTAGCAGCGTTTGCAGCCGTTGGAGTAGCCTTTTATGTTAAAAAGTATCTTAGCAATCAGATGAAAACAGTATCGATGCAATATGCTGCCGTAGACTATGTGAAGAGCATAGATTTGTCAAAAAGTGAGGACAACTTTTTGTATGACCAAGTGACTACGGTCAAAAAAGCAAAGGCAAATTCCGGTTCCGGCTCAGTTCCTGTGAGCAGGGGTTCTTTTAAGAGCAGTAGTGGCTCAAGTCATAGCGGCTCGAGTGGGAAATTTTGATAGCAGTGTGATTATATACAAAGGGGGATTGCCTTATGCGTTTTAACAACATGTTGGGAAATAACTCTGCACCGGAAAAAGCATCGCCTGTGACCAAGTTGTTTTTTAACATATCGTCGTTATTATGGTTGTCTATATATGTTTTGAGCGGTGCAGCAGCGTATTATTTCTTTGGAATGGCCGGCTTAAAGTTTTATGGAGTGCTTTTGTTGATACGGGTTTTAATCGCTGTTTATTGAGTTGGTGTATTGCAAAACAAAAAAGCGAGGTAGGCTATGAAAAAAATTTTGCCGTTTTTAATATTTTTAATGAGCTTTTTTTTTACTGTTGAAGGGGAGGCTTTTAAAGACAGTACATTTAACGAACAAAGGGTGATAACGGTCTCTGATGAGAAAGAGTTTTTGCTGGCGCTTGGTTCTGATCGGACGATCATAATGCAGCCCGGGTATTATGAACTGACAAAATTTGATCCTCATGATACAAAAGAGCCAAAGAGTGAATTCATCAATGAAGTAAATAAACTGATGGCTGATAACGGCGTTGAATGGCGCGGGGTAGCTGATGGCGGAGAGTTGATACTGACAGGCATTAATAACTTGACTATCCGTGGCAATTCATTTACAGATATTACGCCCGATACAAGGATTGTCGTCGAGCCGCGTTATGCTTTCGTAATGCAATTTAAACAGTGTAACAATATCTCTGTCGAAAAAATTTTTGCAGGACATACAATGGAGGGCCTTTGTAGCGGTGGGGTATTGGGGTTTGAAGAATGCACAAAAATAAAGCTATCGCAAGTGAATCTATATGGGTGCGGAACGGATGGTTTACTGTTGAACAATGTTTTTGATGTTCATGTTGACGACAGTAAAATCTTTAATTGCACTAATAGCATAATAACCGCGAGTAACAGCGAAAAAATGCTGTTGAGTAAGTGTATGTTTTACTTCAATGGTGGGCTTTTGAGCTATTTGATAGCGCTACATGACACTAAAAATGCTACTTTCGACAGCTGCCATATAAATCGTAATGCTGGGCAGATGTTTTCTGTTGACGAGCTATCCAAAAATATAGTCGTAAGAAAAAGTGTTTTTGCAGAAAATGGAGACCAACAGATTAAAGACAGCCACAATGTCAAGTTT
>CAYVGQ010000235.1:0-2089 GCA_964450295.1 uncultured Phascolarctobacterium sp.
GCCTTCTTGTTGCAGCTGTTCGGCAAAGGCCAGCTGATTGTTGTAGGTTTGGGGTCTTTGTGCCATAGCTTCCCAAAGTCTGGGATAATGCTTGTAAACAAGGCGCAGCAGATACTGTGGTACCGGACGACTTTTACGGTAATCGGCATTGCGCGTCAAGACGATAACGAATTTATGGTAACCGTCAGCGATAGCCTTGCTGACCGGAATCGGTTCGAGAATCGCTCCGTCCAGCAATTTATGTTTTTCAATCAGGTGCAAAAAAGGGCAGCGAAGCCGAGGCTCGTAGCGGCAAGAAATCTTTGCCCATCTCTTGCTGAGTGTACCAAACCGATTGACCGGTAACAACATCGGTCGTGCCGACGTAAAGCGTACCCGGATATTTGTTAAAAGTTTGGTAATCAAAAGGCAGCAAATTTTGTGGCAGATCTTTTAGAATAAAATCAAAACCAAACAAAGAACGCGTTTTGAGCCAGTTACTTAGACTGCAGTAACGCTTGTCACCTACATAGTTCTGAATAATACGCCGAGTACGCAGCGGCTGCTGCGACATATACGAAACAATATTGCAGGCGCCTGCGGAAACACCGACTATATGAGGAAAAACAAGTTTTTTTTGCATAAATGCTTCAAAGACGCCGGCAGAAAACATCCCGCGCATTCCGCCGCCTTCTAAAACCAAGCTGACACCGCTGACAATCATAATTACACCTCACTGTTGCTGATATAAATATTATACACCATTTAAACTGATGATGTAATTGTCTGCCCGGAGAGAATATGTTATGATGAAAAAAAGCGCAATAAAGAAGGTGCAAAAATGAAAAAAATTGTTGTAATCACTACGGGCGGAACGATTGCCATGAAATATGATTCTGTTACTCAAGGACTTGTGCCTGCTGTCGGCGGAGAGGATTTGCTGGAAGCAGTGCCCATGCTTAAAGAAGTGTCCGAAGTTGAGGTTGCAGAATTTGCCAATGTTCCTAGCGGGCATATGTCGCCGCAGATGATGTTTGAATTGGCTATGACAGTGGATCGCTTTGCAGAGCGGGATGACGTTGACGGTATAGTTGTAACGCATGGGACGGATACGCTGGAAGAAACTGCCTATCTGCTGAACCTGGTGATAAAAACAATGAAACCGGTTTGCATCACCGGAGCAATGCGTGGAGCCTCGGACAAAGGGGCAGACGGACCTGCTAATATTTTAGCGGCGGTGATGACGGCGACCTGTGAAGAAGCATCTAATAAGGGCGCACTGGTTGTGTTTAACGACGAAATCCATGCCGCAACGGAGGTAACTAAAACACATACTACTTCCTGTTCAACCTTTCATTCGCCTGGGTGGGGGCCAATCGGACATGTTTATTTTGACAGAGTTGTTTTTAGGCGTCAGCCACTGAATTTGGAAAAAATTTGTCCACCCGTATTGGCGAAAGATGTTTATTTGTTAAAAACCTATGCCGGGATGGACAGTTACCTTTTTAAAGCACTGGGTGATAAACCTGTTGAGGGAGTGGTAGTAGAAGCGTTGGGCTGCGGAAATGTACCGCCTGCGGCTAAAGAAGGCATAGAATATCTGCGCAGTAAAGATATACCGGTCGTCTTGGTAACGCGGGTATCTACGGGTCGCGTCGTGCCGGCTTACAGCTATTGGGGTAGCGCAAGGTCTATGGAGGCAAGCGGCATCATTCTTGGCGGAGAACTGACAGGTCCTAAAGCACGGATAAAACTGATGCTGGCACTGGGATTGACTCAGGATGTAGATGAACTGCAGAAATGGTTTGATAATCACCACCACCCGTATAACGGGTGGTTTGCACTCCGGCTGTAAGCCTTATTACCAGCTAGGGGGCAATGCCCCAGCTGAATTGATGAGACTATCCCAAATTCTGTGTAAATATCCAAGTTGGTGTAAAATAGAGACATCAACTTGGATGTTTTAATTATGACAAGAAGAAAAATCACTCCCGAGCGAAGAGAACAAAGAAAAAAAATTGTTGGAGCTTCTGCAAGGCGCTGGTATCAATGATGTCGCTGGCGTTCAAGAATTGTTCAAAGAAATGGTGAGCACCGTATTAGAAAACAG
>CAYVGQ010000236.1:0-1415 GCA_964450295.1 uncultured Phascolarctobacterium sp.
GCCGCACAAAACTTTTGTGATTTCGCCGGTAACTTCTACCCAGGTCATTTCCTCACTGGGGTACATTTCCTTAGGTGACGGCGCAAAAACAATATCGGCCCCCATTTCCTCAGCTAAAACACAATCGGCGTCCAATGTCCGCGGATAAGCATCCAGATCCTCGCCGGGTCCGAATTGAGTCGGATTGACAAAAACGCTGACTACGACCAGTTCATTTTCTCTGTCGGCCGCAGCAATCAACGATCCGTGCCCTTCATGTAACGCCCCCATTGTCGGCACCAAACCGATACTTTTACCGGCTGTCTTTGCCAGCGTTATCTCTTCTTGTAATTCCGCTACTGTTTTACAAAGTTTCATTTGCAGGTTTCCTCTCAATATAACTTCTCCAAAACTTCGTCATCTATTTTGAAGGTATGTTCTGGTGCCGGGAAAGTGCGCGCCTTCACTTCTGTAATGTATTCTTCTACTGCGCCAACGATAACATTGTGTAGATCGCTGTATTTTTTTGCAAATTTCGGACAAAATCCATTAGAAAATCCCAACAGATCGTTGCAGACCAATACCTGCCCATCACAAGCGCTGCCGGCACCGATACCGATAGTAGCCGCTGTATGCAGCTCTGCCGTTACTTTCGCCGCCAATGCTGCCGGCACACATTCCAAAACAATGGCAAATGCTCCTGCCGCTTCTAGCGCTTTCGCATCATCCAAAAGTTTTTGTGCCGCCGCCACATCTTTGCCCTGCACCTTAAAACCACCCATTTGGTTGACTGATTGCGGAGTTAACCCGATATGTCCAACAACCGGTATTCCGGCTTGCACCATTTTTTCAACTAACCCACAGACTTCACTGCCACCCTCCAGTTTTACCGCTGTACAGCCGGTTTCTTTGAGAAAACGAGCCGCGTTATAAAGCCCGTCCGTAATACTGGCCTGATAACTCATAAACGGCATATCGCCCACAACCAGCGCCGTACCTCCGGCACGCATAACAGCTTTGGTATGATGGATCATTTCATCCATCGTAACAGGTACTGTAGAATTATAACCTAACATAACATTACCGACAGAATCGCCGACAAGAATCATTTCAATCCCGGCCTCATTGACATTGCGCGCCATGGCATAATCATAAGCAGTTACCATCGTAATAGGTTCACCCTGTTGCTTCATTGTTCTGATTGTCGCCGTAGTTATTGTTTTTTTCTCCATTTTCTTGCTCCTTTACTGTCTGCAGTAATATTTTCCGTATTTTCTCGGCAGTCTGCCTGTCAATACTGCCGTTAGCAAGAGCCAGCTCCACTGTCTGCAATGCCAGCTCACGATACACTTTTTGCAAATTTTTTGGCAAAATCTCCAGATGTCCTGCCACTGTCTCGATATCGCCACGGGCTATAGGCCCTGTCAAAACTGCTT
>CAYVGQ010000236.1:1434-2076 GCA_964450295.1 uncultured Phascolarctobacterium sp.
CAAAACCTGTAACGCGGTTGCCTGATCCGGAGTCCAGCGCGCCAGTAACTGCTGAGCTATCGCCGTAACCGTTACCAGATAATTAGAACAAAAACAGGCGGCGGCATGATAAGCCTGTCGTTCCTCAGCCGGCACATAAAACGGACGAGCTCGCAATCCCTCTGCAAGTTTTATCGCACTCTGTCGTGCTATAGTATCTCCGTCTACCGCCATCCCAATAGACGTAAAAGCCGGTTTTGCGGCCGCAAAACTTTGCAGCGGATGTAGGCTGCCGCAATGGATTCCCAGCTGCGATAGTGGCTTTAAAGGTTCCAGCCCCAAAGAACCACTACAATGCAAACATACCTTCTCTGCCAAACTCTGTGCAGAACAACCTTCAAGTTCAGTAGCAATTTCTGCCGCTACTTTTGCAATTCTTCCATCAGGTACCGTCAGTAACATAACATCAACCTGTTGCAATACCTCTGCACCGGTTTCGCAAAACACAGTACCTAAAGTTTGCCTGATTCTGTTTTGAGACCTGACATTGCGACCTGCTTTAAGACAAACAACCTTTAAGTCCGTTGTGGCACTGCAAGCTTCTAAAAAAGCACCGCCAACCTTACCCACGCCAAAAATGCCTATTTTCATGTATCCCCTTCC
>CAYVGQ010000237.1:0-2074 GCA_964450295.1 uncultured Phascolarctobacterium sp.
TCTAAGCCGGCCGTAACGATGACAGAACCAATCATACTGCCTGTGATGCTGCCCATACCGCCCAAGACGATAATCAGCAAAAAATTATAAGTTAAAGTGAACAAAAAGTTTTTGGGATCTACAGTACCAAGCAGTGCGCCATATAACCCACCGCCAACACCGGCAAAAAAAGCACTAATCATAAACGCCAAGTTTTTGTGCCAAAACAAACTGATACCCATAGCTTCCGCAGCAATTTCATCTTCACGTATAGCTTTAAATGCACGGCCATACGAAGAATTTATCAGCAGAGCAATAAAAATAAATGTTACAGCTGTTGCTAAGAAAATATAGCGCACATCGTTCAGTGGCGGTATGTCCTTAATTCCCAAAGCACCGTTAGTAATTGTTTGGGCGTTGGTTATCCAAATACGAATAATCTCAGAAAATCCTAATGTAGCCACAGCCAAATAATCACCGCGCAAACGTAATACCGGTGTACCGATAAGAAAGGCGACCAGCGCTGCCAAAAGACCACCTGCAACTAACGCCAGCCACAATGGCATCTGAATATCGGCAATCAAAGGATTCATGGGTGCTGCATAAAAAACATTGGGGCGCAATTCTACAGGAACGGTAAAAATACCAACCACATAGGCGCCAATAGCCATAAAACCGGCTTGTCCCAATGAAAATTGGCCTACAAAACCATTCGTAAGATTCATTGACAGGCCGATAATAGCATATACCAAACACAAGTTAACAATCCTACGTATATAAGAGTCCATTTCTGTTTGAACAAAGCAGGCAACGCCGAAAAGTGCGGCAATAACGATTAAAGTAAGCAAAGCCTCTCTCTTTTTCATCTTCGTCACACCTTCTCCGTTGTTTTTTCGCCCAAAAGGCCGGTAGGTTTATAAAATAGAATCACAATAAGGACGATAAAAGCAAATGCGTCGCGGTAACCTGAAAGCTGCGGAAAAAAAGCAACAATTAGAATCTCGCCAAGGCCCAAAATGAAGCCGCCTAAAACTGCGCCTTTAATATTGCCGATACCGCCGATAACAGCGGCGATAAAGCATTTCAACCCTGGCATAACACCCATCATCGGTGTAATCCCAGGATAGCGAATTCCCCACATGATGGCGCCGATTGCAGCCAGTGAAGAACCGATAATAAATGTGATAGAAATTATTTTATCAATATTGACACCCATAACGCGCGCGATTTCATAGTCTTTGGAAACTGCACGCATAGCCATACCTGTTTTAGTATGATTAACAATATGCAGCAATACAACAAGACTGATAACAGTTATAACGGGAATCACCAAGCAAATAGCTTGGATTTGAATACCGCCAACAGAAATATTTTGTGACAACAATTCGATATTAGGGAAACGCATCGGCCGTCCGCTGAACAAATAGTTAGCTAAATTCTCTAGCAAAAATGAAGCTCCGATTGCAGATATAAGGACAGAGTTTTTAGGTGCGTCACGCAGGGGACGATACGCCATTCTTTCAATAACCACACCCAAAATAGCTGTAGCTATGATAACACCAACAAAAGTAATATACCAGGGAATATGAAAAACAGTAATACCGAAAAAGGCAAAATAACATGCCATCATAAATATATCGCCGTGGGCAAAATTTATCATCAACAAAATGCCGTAAACCATCGTATACCCGATGGCAATAAGCGCATACAGACTGCCCAGTGATATGCCGTTCACAAGATGCTGAGCCAAACTGACACCGGACATGTTTACAATCGCTTGGAAAAATTCCATGAAAAACACCTCATGACAAAAAGAATTGCTCCCTTCCCTTAAGGAGAAGGGAGCACGCTAATATAGAACAAATGGTCACAAAAGAACTTTATTTGGCCTCCACAAAATCAAGGAAGGTAAATTTGCCGTCTTTAACAGTTTTAATAACAGCGCCTTTGATTGGGTCACCGTTTTTATCAAGCGTAGTCATACCTGTTACACATTCCAGATCTTTAGTTGCCGCAATAGCATCACGAATCTTGCTGGAATCATCAGAATTAGCTCTCTTGATGCCATCAAGAGCAATCAAATAAGCATCATAAG
>CAYVGQ010000238.1:0-2053 GCA_964450295.1 uncultured Phascolarctobacterium sp.
CGTAAGGGTAAGGCGGCTAAGTGCGGGCTAGAAGCACCAATGCTTGAAGCTATGCGGACAGCGGGTGTTCCGGAATGGTATATTGAATCATGTAATAAAGTCCAGTATCTGTTCCCAAAAGCTCATGCTGTAGCCTATGTAATGATGGCGTACAGAATTGCATACTGTAAGGTCCATTATCCTTGTGAATTTTATGCTGCATATTTTACTGTACGAGCACCGGACTTTGATATGGATTATGTTGTTAAAGGCACAGATTACATGAAACGCTTTATTAAAGAGGTATATGCACAGGGGTATAAAGCTAGTAGTAGAGATAAGGACACAGTTACTTATTTAGAGCTTGTACTAGAAATGTTGACACGCGGTTTTGAAATGGAGCGTATTGACTTGTATAAATCCCATCCAACACGTTTCATAGTAACAGAAAAAGGTTTGCGTCCTCCGTTGGCCGCCTTGGGCGGTATAGGTGTTTCTGCAGCGCAAAGCATTGCTGCGGCCAGGGAAAGTGGACAACGATTTATTTCGCAGGAAGATTTGCGTGTAAGAGCCAAAGTTTCTAAATCGGCAGTTGAAAAATTGTCTGCACAAGGAGCTTTAGGTGATTTACCTGAAACAGACCAAATAGATTTATTCTAGGATTAAGGAGGAGATAGTTATGTTAGAAGCAGGTATTAAAGCTCCAGATTTTACCCTGGAGGACAAGAATGGAAAAAGTGTTAGTCTAAAGGATTTTTTAGGTAAGAAAGTTGTGGTTTATTTTTATCCGAAAGATGCTACTCCCGGCTGTACACGTCAGGCTTGTGCTTTCCGCAATAACTATGGTGAGTACAAAAAACTGGGTGTAGAGGTTATTGGTATCAGTAAAGATAGCGTTAAATCACATGCTAATTTTGCTGCTCAACAGGAACTGCCATTTATTCTTTTGGCCGATCCTGAACGTCAAACTATCAAGGCTTATGATGTATGGCAGGAGAAAAAAATGTATGGCAAGGTATCTATGGGATTAGTAAGAACTACTTATATTATTGATGAAAAGGGCATAATAGAAAAAGCCTATCCTAATGCGAAACCAGATACTAATGCCGAAGAAATTTTAGCTTATTTGCAGCGTTGATATATAAGCGCGTCCCCGTAACAGAGGATGCGCTTTATATATAATTGCAGGAGGAAACTTATGCGGATAATTATTTCCCCCGCAAAAAAAATGCGGGTAGATAACGACGACCTTGTATCAGTGGAGTTACCGTTTTTTTTAGAAAAAACTGAAATATTGCTTGCTGAACTACGCAATCTATCTTATGCTGAATTAAAGGATCTTTTGCAGTGTAATAATGATATAGCTAAGCTTAATTATCAACGTTTGCTGCGGGCTGACCTGCGCAACAATTTGACAGCTGCGGTATTAGCTTATGATGGCCTTCAGTATAAATATATGGCACCGCGTGTTTTTGAAGATAAACAATGGGAATATATAGCAGAACATTTATATATCTTATCCGGATTTTATGGAATTTTAAGAGCAATGGACGGAGTCGTTCCGTATCGCTTGGAAATGCAGACAAGATGTAATTTGGGTATGGTAAAAGATTTGTATTCTTTTTGGGGTGATTTTCTGTATCAAAGACTTACGCAGAATGAAAAAAATATTCTTAATTTAGCATCTAAAGAATACAGCAAAACGATTGAAAAATATCTTTCTGATGATATACGTTACATCACTTGTGTTTTCGGAGTATTACAGGAAGGTCGGGTGAAGGTAAAAGCGACAGAAGCAAAAATTGCTCGTGGTGAAATGGTGCGTTGGTGTGCCGAAAATTCTGTGTTGCGGCTGGATGATGTGTGTTTTTTTAACAGGCTTGGCTATCAATTTGATCCGGAAAAATCTTCAGAAAAAGAGTTCGTTTTTATAAAATCTTGAAAACTATACTACCTATCAACCAAAATTTGAATTTTACCATATATATTGTAGGTAAGTTAACGAAATTACTTGTAATTAATCTAACGGGATGTTATAATATAAGCAGAAAATTTATGACTTCTTTTGAGAGAG
>CAYVGQ010000239.1:0-343 GCA_964450295.1 uncultured Phascolarctobacterium sp.
ACGCCGCATTGAATCGGTAATGCGATCGGCATACATGATTACTCGTCCATGTTCATTACGCGCTGCTCGACCTATCGTCTGGATCATAGCCGTATCACTACGCAGAAAGCCTTCTTTGTCCGCATCTAAAATAGCAATTCTTGAAACTTCAGGCAAATCAAGTCCTTCCCGCAACAAATTAATGCCAACCAGCACATCAAATTTGCCGGTACGCAGATCGTCAATAATTTCAGCACGCTCGATCGTAGCAATTTCAGAATGCAGATAGCGTACTCTTATCCCAGCCTGTGTAAGATATTCTGTTAAATCTTCAGCCATTCTTTTGGTCAGCGTAGTCACAAGA
>CAYVGQ010000239.1:353-2042 GCA_964450295.1 uncultured Phascolarctobacterium sp.
GCTTCCGTTACTTTATGTATCTCGTTCAGCAAATCATCTATCTGCCCCTTAATCGGTCTAATCTCGATTTGCGGATCCACTAGCCCCGTTGGCCTAATAATCTGTTCCACTACCTGTTGCGACTGCTCCATTTCATATTTTGCAGGCGTAGCCGAAACATAGATTACCTGATTAAGTTGCGCTTGAAATTCATCAAAAGTAAAAGGTCTGTTATCAAAAGCAGACAGCAGCCTAAAACCATGTTCCACAAGCATTTCCTTCCGGGAACGATCACCGGCATACATGGCCCTGATTTGAGGCAGTGTCACATGGGACTCATCAATGACCAACAAAAAATCTTTGGGAAAATAGTTGACTAAAGTAAAGGGCGGTTCGCCTGCTTTGCGATTAGCAAGATGACGAGAATAATTTTCTATACCGGAACAATATCCCATTTCATTCATCATTTCCAGGTCATAGTTGGTCCGTTGTTCCAAGCGTTGAGCCTCCAACAACTTATTGTGAGCATTAAGATAGGCCAGCCGTTCTGACAGCTCTACCTTAATATCCACCATGGCTCGGTCAAGATTCTCTCGCGAAGTTACATAGTGGGAAGCCGGAAAAATCGCCACATGGCTGCGTTTTGCCAATATTTCACCTGTCAGCACATCGACTTCCAAAATGCGTTCCACTTCATCATCAAACATTTCAATTCGCACTGCTTTTTCATTATAACCGGCAGGAATAACTTCAATCACATCACCGCGGACCCGGAAAGTACCGCGTTGGAAAGCCACATCATTACGATCATACTGTATCTCGACTAATTTGCGTAAAATAGCCTGCCTGTCAATGATTTGCCCAACCCGCAACGAAAGCACCATATCATAATACTCCTGCGGCGCGCCTAAACCATAAATACAGGATACGCTTGCTACTATAATAACGTCTCGTCGCTCAAACAAAGCACTAGTCGCCGAGTGACGCAGTTTATCTATTTCATCATTAATCGAAGCATCCTTTTCGATATAAGTATCGGATTGCGGTATATAAGCTTCCGGCTGGTAATAATCATAATAACTTACAAAATATTCTACGGCATTTTCAGGGAAAAAGGCTTTCAGCTCACTGGCCAGCTGCGCTGCTAAAGTCTTATTATGTGCCATAACAAGAGTCGGCTTACGCACCTTGTTAATTACTTGTGCAATGGTATAGGTTTTTCCTGTTCCCGTTGCACCAAGCAAAACCTGTGCACGCAAGCCCTTTTCAATACCTTCCGTCAGTTCCTCAATCGCCTGCGGTTGATCGCCTGCCGGTTCAAAAGGAGCCGTTATTTTAAAATCCATAATTTGGCCTCACGTCATAAACTTATTTTAAAATCAAACCAACAGGACAATGGTCACTTCCTAAAATATCAGGATAGATCAAGCTGTCCTCTATTCTCGTTTTCCACCTATTAGATACCAGCCAGTAATCAATACGCCAACCGACATTCTTCTCGCGAGCTTTAAACATATATGACCACCAAGTGTACGCTTCTTCCAAATCAGGATATAAATGACGGAAAGAATCTGTAAAACCCGACTGTAAAAGTTCTGTCATCTTAGCTCTTTCCTCATCCGTAAAACCGGCATTCTTGCGATTGCTTTTCCAGTTTTTTAAGTCTATTTCTTTATGCGCAACATTAAGATCACCGCAAACTAGCACCGG
>CAYVGQ010000240.1:0-2030 GCA_964450295.1 uncultured Phascolarctobacterium sp.
AAGCGTTATGATTGTTGAAGTAGTAAACACTGGTACTGAACTGCTGCTAGGAGAAATACTTAATACTAATTTTCAATATCTTTCGCAACAATTTAATAAACTTGGCTATGATGTTCTATATCAAACGACGGTAGGCGATAACGAAGAAAGGCTTCGAAATGTGCTTCAGATTGCTTTGAGCAGAGCGGATATAGTTATTACTACCGGAGGACTCGGACCTACTCGTGGTGATATTACAAAAGAAGTTATTGCAGATATGCTAGGTCTGGAAATGTATCTTGATTTGGATACCTGGGAACGCATTAATAACTTTTTTGCAAAAAAAGGTTTATGTATGTCAACCAACAATGAAAAACAAGCATTAGTCCCATTAGGTGCTGAAATTTTAACCAATGAGGTTGGTACTGCCCCCGGGCTTGCAATAGAACATAACAAGAAACTTATTGTTTTATTGCCTGGGCCACCTTCAGAAATGAACTACGTTTGTGAGCATAAACTGCTCCCATTATTATTGGAACGTTATGCAAATCAGGGAATAATTTATTCACGTATTTTAAAATTGCGCGGAATTGGTGAGTCTTCTGTCGCCGCCCGATTGGATGATATTATCACGACGCAAAGTAATCCCACCATCGCAATTTATGCGCGACGAGGTGAAATAATTGTTCGTATAACCGCCAAAGCAGCTGATATTGAAACCGCTAAAGCTCTTATTGCAGGAACGGAAGCAGAGATTTATGAACTTTTAAGTCAATTTATTTATGGTGTTGATGATGCTTCCTTGGCAGAGTATTTGGGTCAAGAGCTCTCTAAGCAAAACAGCACTATTGCTTTTGCTGAATCATGTACCGGTGGACTAGCAAGTAGTCTAGTAACTGATGTTCCCGGGAGCAGTGAATATCTGCTTGGAAGTATTGTTACTTACAGTAATATGGCAAAGCAAAAAATCATTAACGTCTCTGAAAAAAATTTAGAAAAATACGGCGCCGTCAGTGAACAGGTTGCCTGCCAGATGGCGACAGGCGTCAGAGACCTTTTTGGCACCACTTATGGTGTAGGAATAACCGGTATAGCTGGTCCCGGAGGAGCAACAGAAACTAAACCTGTGGGATTAGTTTATATAGCAGTAGCTGATAACACCGGCGTACATTGCAAAGAAAATCTTTTTGGCGGCACTAGAACTGAAAATAAACTGCGGAGTGCGTTAACAGCTATTTCTATGGTAATAGATATAATAAAAGAAGGAAGAAATGAGGAATTTTAAACAATGACAACTATTCAGAAAGAAATGTTCGGCAGCTTACTGTTGGATAAAAAAATTGTAGCTGCTTTGACAGCTATGGGTTTTGAAGAACCTTCTCCTATTCAAGAACAAACCATCCCTTTGGTATTGGAAGGCAGCGACGTTATAGGGCAAGCTCAAACTGGTACTGGTAAAACTGCCGCTTTTGGCATTCCTGTTGTTCAAAGCATTACTGACTATCGTCATATTCAGGCACTGATTATGACACCGACTCGTGAACTGGCAATTCAAGTAGCCGAAGAGGTCGGCAAAATTGGCCGCAGTTCTAAAGTTAAAGCACTTCCCGTTTATGGAGGACAACCTATTGACCGTCAGATTAGAGCTCTGCGCAGTGGAGTACAAATTGTTATTGGCACTCCCGGTCGTCTCATAGACCATATCAACCGTAATACCATTTCAAGTTTCTTGTTTTAGATGAAGCCGATGAAATGCTAGATATGGGTTTTGTTGACGATATGGAAGAAATTATGAAAAGTCTTCCGGCAGAAAGGCAAACTTTGTTGTTCTCTGCTACTATGCCAAGACCTATTCTGAGCCTAACGAAAAGATATATGAAAGCTCCTAAAAATGTCACTATCAGCAAAGAAGAACTTACAGTTCCTCTTATTGATCAATATTATTTTGAAACAAAAGATAAGATTGAAGGTTTATGCCGTTTGTTAGATGCAGAAATTGATGGCAAACTAATTATTTTTTGCCGTACTAAAAAAGGTGTTGACGATTTAGC
>CAYVGQ010000241.1:0-2009 GCA_964450295.1 uncultured Phascolarctobacterium sp.
GGAGCGGCTGTTTTGAAGGGAAATAATTTAGAAGAAGCACATTGTTTTATGGACTATCTGCTCTCCAAACAGTCCAAAGATTTGCTTGCTTCTAAAGGTTATCCGTTATTATGGCGGGTTAGTGATTATACGCATGATGACGGCAGGAAAATGATGATCGGAAATTTACAGCTGGCTGTGGATGATCTAAGCTGGACCGCCGGTCAAAAGAGTGCGGTTATTCAGCAATGGCTGAACGCACATTAAAACAAAAGCTTCATAACCTTTGGGTTATGAAGCTTTTGTTTTTGGGATATTATTTTTTAGCGACAGCGGTAAATGCTGTTGCTGCGGCCTGCAAGGTTTTTGTGATATCTGCCGGCGTATGAGCCAAAGAGAGAAAATTAGTTTCGAATTGAGATGGCGGCAGATAAATACCCTGCTCGAGCATACTGTGAAAATAAATGCGGAACGCATCCTGATTACTGGTGCAGGCACTGTCATAATCGTAGACAGTTTTTTCGGTAAAGAACACTGTAAACATAGAGCCAAGACGGTGTACCTGTACCGGTACACCCGCTTTAGCAGCGGCTTTTTCAAGGCCGCCAGTCAAGATAGCAGTCATACTTTCCAGTCTGGCGCAGACATCATGCTCGCACATATAGGTAAGGTTGGCGATGCCATAGCCAGCGGATTGCCGCTTAGAGTTCCGGCCTGATACATGGGACCTACGGGAGCGACTTGTTCCATTATCTTTCGTTTTCCGCCGTAAGCGGCTACAGGCAGGCCGCCGCCGATGACTTTACCCAGGCAGGTAATATCGGGGTCAATGCCGTATAAGCCCTGCGATGATTGGGCGCTGCTGCGAAAGCCCGACATAACTTCGTCGCAGATTAGCAGGGCCCCATATTTTTGGGTGATGGAACGAATAAATTCTAAATAACCGTCCTGCGGCAAAACCAGACCCATATTGCCGGGAGTGGGTTCCATGATGACGGCAGCGATATCATCGCCTTTGTCGGCAAAAACTGCCTCTAAAGCTGCTTGATCGTTGAATGGAACTGAAATAGTATTCGCGGCAACTCCTTTAGGGACACCGGGACTATCCGGTACGCCCAGTGTTGCTGCTCCGCTGCCGGCTTTGACTAGGAGGCTGTCGTGATGACCGTGATAGCAACCGATAAATTTGACGATATTTTCACGGTCGGTATAGGCACGAGCCAAACGCAGTGCACTCATAGTTGCTTCGGTACCGCTGTTGACCATGCGCACCATTTCCATTGATGGTACAAGTGTACAAAGCAGTTTGGCGAGCGTGGTCTCTGCAAGAGTTGGCGCGCCATAGGACGAACCTTTGGTAGCTGCGGTTTGGATAGCTTCAGTGACTTGCTCATGAGCGTGCCCCAAAAGCAGGGGACCGTAGGAAAGTACGTAGTCTATATATTCATTACCGTCGATATCGATCAGTTTGCTGCCTTGTCCTCTTTCAATGATCGGCGGAATACCGCCGACACTGCGAAAAGAACGGACTGGGCTGTTGACTCCGCCGGGAATGTATTGTTTTGCTTCGGCAAAGGCTGCCTCTGATTTGCTGTGATCCATATATATCGTTCTCCTTATTTACTTTGTAGCCATTTAGCTACATCCAAGGCATGATAGGTAATAATCATTTTTGCGCCGGCACGTTTAAAGCCAAGCATAGTTTCCATTACAATACGCTGTTCGTCAATCCAACCTTTGGCAGCGGCAGCTTTGACCATGGCGTACTCTCCGCTGACATTGTAAACGCATAGCGGACGGTTAAAAGTATCTTTGACTCTGCGGATGATATCCATGAAAGCCAGTGCCGGTTTTACCATAACGATATCGGCACCTTCTTCGATATCTAATGCAACTTCACGCAGAGCTTCATCGCTGTTGGCCGGATCCATCTGATAGCCTTTGCGGTCGCCGGCAGAAGGTGTGGAATCTGCAGCGGCGCGGAAGGGTCCGTAATAAGCGGAAGCATATTTTGCAGAATAGGCCATCAG
>CAYVGQ010000242.1:0-1998 GCA_964450295.1 uncultured Phascolarctobacterium sp.
TTAAGTTCGGGGGAAGTTTTGCGTTTTGTGCGCAGAGGTGGTGTCGTTTCTGTTTCCTTGTTGGAAGGAGCACAAGCCGAAGCGTTGGAACTTATTTTGCCGGAGGACTGTGAGGTTATCGGTAAAAGTCTTAAAAACATCGATTTGCCCAAATCTTGTTTAGTTTGTGCGGTGGTGCATGACAATGAAGCTATAGTACCTAATGGCAATACAGTATTATATGGCGGAGACAGAATCATTATTTTCGTCAAGAGTGAATTTGCAAAACGTGTTATGAAGTTTTTTGAAAGTAGAGGATAATTAATGAATATCAGGCTTGTGATGTATCTGCTGGGTAAGCTGAGCATCGCTTGTGCCGTAGCTATGGTAGTTCCTATGATTGTGGCGCTACTGCTGAGAGAATATATGTCCCTAGCTTTTATTTTCTCAGTTTTGATTTCTGCGTTTATTGGTTCAAAGCTGATTAGTAAAGGCAAAAATAACAGGCATGCCCGTCTTAGTTTAAGAGAAGCCTTGGCAACGGTGGGTTGCGGTTGGCTATTGGTATGTTTTCTAGGTGCGATACCTTATTATCTGTCCGGTATGGTAAATCCGATCGGGGCTGTTTTTGAAAGTACGTCCGGTTTTACAACGACAGGTGTAACGACGTTGAGTTCATTGGGAGATTTTCCGGACAGCTTATTAGTTTGGCGTAGCATGACTCATTGGATAGGCGGAATTGGTGTCATTATGTTGTTTATTACTATTATGCCCCAAGTTAGCAGCGGAGCTAACTATCTATTCAATGCAGAAATTCCCGGACCGGCGGCTGAACGTACTTTACCAAAAATAAAAGAATCTGCATTAGTCATTTTTACTGTATATATTTTTTTTACATTGCTAACAATTATTGCATTAAAAGTAGCAGGGATGTCTTGGTTCATGGCGATGAACCAAGCTTTGGCCACTGTTGCAACAGGCGGTTTTTCTTATCAAAACCAAAGTTTAATGGAATTTGAAACAGTTTATGTAGAACTGGTTGTTATTATAACGATGATTGCGGCAAGCTTGAACTTTACTCTTTACTATAAAATATACCAGCACAATTTCAAAGTTTTTTGGATGGATACAGAACGTAAAGCATATTTTTGGATTATTGGGATAGCAATACTACTGATAACCTGGAATTTATACTACACAGATTATAGTGATGTAACTACAAGTTTTAGATATGCTTTGTTTCAGGTAGTGTCTGTTGCCAGCACGACAGGCTTTGCTTCCAGTGATTTTAACAAGTGGCCTGATTTCAGTCGTTATTTGCTATTGTTGCTGATGTTTATCGGTGGTTGCTCCGGTTCTACTGCGGGTGGCATAAAAGTTTCTCGCTTTGTAATTTTGCTAAAAGTAACATGGGCAGAACTGAGAAGAACTATCCATCCGCATTTAGTTTACAGCATTAAAATGGGAGGACGTAATGTCCCTCCGGTAATTGTTGGTAATGTGACCAGATTTTTTTATTTATATATAACAGTCTTCTCTATACTGACGCTACTTATTTCTCTAACAGGACTTTCAATGCTGGACTCCATGGGACTTATTGCTGCCTGCATGAGTAGTGTTGGGCCGGCTTTTGGTATCGTTGGACCTACTTCTACATATGCCGATATATCTAATTTTGGCAGATTAGTGACAATTGCCGCTATGATTTTAGGGCGTTTAGAAATTTTTACTTTGCTTATTATTATGAGACCTGATTTTTGGCGTGGGAAACGTAACTGGTAAATAGTTTTTTGGAGGCCATATTTTTTATGAATTTCAGTCTAATAGCTTTTTTGTTAGGCAGACTAAGTCTAGCTTTAAGTGCTATATTATTACTGCCTGCTGGGCTGGCTTTTTTGGAAGATGACGGGTCATCTGTTAGCTTTGCAATAACAGCATTTACGGCTTTTTTTGTTGGCTTAAGATTCGGTTTTTTCCGGTTCCGGAGCTGTCTTTGGGGCCGGTTTTGCGGGGGAGGCG
>CAYVGQ010000243.1:0-1987 GCA_964450295.1 uncultured Phascolarctobacterium sp.
GGATGCTACCCATAGTGTACAGATTCCCGGGGGTCAGGGAACTACTTCAGGTGGGCAAAGTCAGTATGTGCCGCATATGGCAAGGGCTGCCGCCGCTGTAGGGATTGACGCTTTATTTCTTGAGGTGCATGACAATCCACAGGAAGCATTGTCTGACGGACCGAATATGGTTCGTTTAGATCAATTGGAAAAACTTTTAACAGACGTTCTAGCTATTGATAAAATAGTTCGCGGTTAAATCTGCTGGGTGAGAGGGAGTAAAAAAGTATGGAGCAATTGTTGGAGCAAGCACGTAATACTTTACGCATGGAAGCGGATGCTATTTTGGAGTTAGTACCGCGAGTTGATGAACATTTTTCGGCGGCGGTAACGATGATTTTGGAATGCCCGGGGCGAGTTGTCATCACCGGCATGGGTAAGTCCGGTATTATTGGCCGTAAAATGGCCGCAACTTTTGCCAGTACGGGGACTCCTTCATTTTATCTACATCCGGCCGAAGGTATTCATGGTGATTTGGGCATGGTTACGGAAAGCGATGTAGTTATCGCTCTGTCTAACAGTGGTGAAACCGGTGAAGTTCTTCACATAGTTCCTTCACTACGCAGAATTGGGGCGAAACTGATTGCTATGGTGGGAAATGCAGAGTCATCTTTAGCAAAAAATTCTGATATAACTTTAAATGTAGGTGTTTCTAAAGAAGCTTGTCCTTTAGGTTTGGCTCCAACATCAAGTACTACGGCTGCCTTGGCCTATGGTGATGCATTGGCTTTGGCATTGCTGTCTAAGCGTAAATTTACTGCTACTCAGTTTGCAGTGTTTCATCCCGGCGGTTCACTAGGCAGAAAACTACTTCTGACAGTAGAAGATATCATGCACAGCGGCGCCGATAATCCGATTGTTAATGGCGCAACCACGGTTCAGGATGCTTTGTTTGTCATTACTGACAAAGGGCTGGGGGCCGTATCCGTAGTAGACGATGCTGAGGTTATGATTGGTGTGTTGACTGACGGTGATATTCGTCGCGGTCTCAGCAAAGGCGTAGATTTTCTGCAGCGGCCTGTTACTGAACTGATGACCCAAAACCCAAAAACAATTACCAAAGAAAAATTGGCTGCTCAGGCACTGCATCTGATGGAAAGCAATAGGCCTAAACCAATCACAGTCTTGCCGGTTATTGATGCCGGACGACATGTTATCGGCTTACTGCATATGACTGACTTGGTGCGCCAAGGTGTGGTATAATGAAAAATACAGAAAAAATTGCACAAGCGATAAAAATCTTGGTGCTGGATGTTGATGGAGTCTTGACTGACGGGTCTATTTATCTTGCTGCTGAGCAAGAAATTTTGAAAAAATTTAATGCGAAAGACGGCTTAGGAATTAGTTGCTTTATTCGTTCTGGTTTACAGGTCGCGATAATTACGGGTCGTTGCAGTCCTATTATTCGCAAACGTGCACAGGAACTGGGCATAAATGAAGTATTTGAGAACGTTAAGGATAAAAGGGCAGCTTTGACGGAGTTGTTGCACAGACATAATCTGCAGCTAAAAGAAATCGCCTATATGGGCGATGATCTTAATGATTTGCCGGTGCTTACACGGGTTGGTTTGGCCTGCGCTCCGGCTGATGCAGCAAAGGAAGTCAAAGAAGTTTGTCATTTTGTAGCTGATGAAAAAGGTGGTAACGGGGCTGTACGTCAGGTGACAGAGCTTATTTTAAAGGCTCATGGCATTTGGACCGAGATTGTTGCCGGTTATTTACAGGAAGGACAGGGAGACACGCAATAATGTGGCTTTACTATTTGCTGAGAACGATCAGCACATTGGTTTCTTGGATGCCATACAAGTTGGTAGTAAATATCGGTATTGGTGTGGGGCATCTTTATTATAAAATTGCAAAAAAGCAACGATTACGTGCAGAGGAGACAATCAGAGAAAGGCTTGGCTATTCTGCTGAAGAAGCTCGTTGTACTATAAAATCATTATTC
>CAYVGQ010000244.1:0-1983 GCA_964450295.1 uncultured Phascolarctobacterium sp.
AATATAAAATATATGCCTAAATAAGTAAAAAAAACAATAAAATGTAATAGGTGTTTCAAAAATAGTTATTGACATATGTTCAAAATAGTTTATAATCATTATAAAAGAGTTGGTGTTACTTTATAACCAAACTATAAAAATAATAAAGGATGTGTAACAGATGAAAGAAAATTTATTGCAAGAATATGGCCTATATATCAATGGCGAATGGCATAAGGCTTCTGACGGAGCAACTTTTATTTCAACTGATCCGGCAACCGGCGAACATTTGGCGGTATGTGCCGAAGCTACAAAAGCGGATGTTGATATGGCTGTGAAAGCAGCACAGGTCGCTTTTGAAACCTGGAAAGAGACTACAGTTCAACAACGTGCAGAAATTTTGTGTAAAATAGCCGATATTATCGATGCTAATGCTGATCATTTGTCTCGAGTAGAATCACTGGATAACGGTAAACCGCTTCGCGAAACTTCAGGTATCGATATCCCGATGTCAGCCGATCATTTCCGCTATTTTGCGGCAGCGATTAGGACTGAAGAGGGAACTGCAACCATGCTCGATAATAATACTATGAGCCTTGTATTGCACGAACCTTTGGGAGTTGTAGGGCAGATTATTCCTTGGAATTTCCCCTTCCTAATGGCGGCATGGAAACTGGCTCCTGCTTTGGCTGCAGGCGATACGATTGTTATCAAACCTTCAAGCCAGACTTCGCTTAGTATTTTGGAATTGGCGCGTTTGTTAGAAGGCGTTCTTCCTAAAGGAGTGCTCAATGTAATCACCGGCAAAGGTTCTAAATCCGGTCAGGATATTCTTGACCATCCCGATTTTGCGAAATTGGCTTTTACAGGCTCCACAGAAGTAGGACGTTCTGTTGCTGAGGCCGCAGCAGAAAAACTTATACCGGCAACTTTGGAATTGGGTGGTAAATCTGCTAATATCTTCTTTGAAGACTGCAACTGGGATCTGGCAATGGAAGGACTGCTTTTGGGAATTCTCTTCAATCAAGGCCAAGTCTGCTGCGCCGGTGCCCGCGTCTTCGTCCACGAGTCTATTTATGATAAGTTCGTAAAAGAAGCTGTTGAACGCTTTAAAAAAGTAAAAGTTGGTCGGCCACTCGAGGATGGCGTACAAATGGGATCACAAATTGATGCTAATCAGGTCAAAAAGATTCTAAGTTATATTGAAATTGCTAAACAGGAAGGTGCAAATATTGCCTGTGGCGGTTATAAATTGACTGAGAATGGCTTGGATAAAGGACAGTTTGTTGCACCTACACTTATTACTAATGTTACTAACGATATGCGCGTGGCTCAAGAAGAAATTTTCGGGCCGGTGGCTGTTGTTATTAAATTTAAAGATGAAGCTGAAGTTATCAGAATGGCTAACGAAAGCGTTTATGGTTTGGGTGGTGCCGTATGGACACAGGATATCAACCGTGCTATGCGCGTAGCGAGAGCAGTACAAACTGGCAGAATTTGGGTAAATACATATAATGCTATTCCTGCCGGCGCTCCTTTCGGAGGCTATAAACAATCCGGTATTGGCCGTGAAACACATAAAGTTATGCTTGAGCATTACAGCCAGACCAAAAATATCATGATTAATCTTTCCGAGAAAACTCTCGGCTTGTATGAATAATAAAAATAAAATACTTTGATATTATGTATGAAGTAGCTTAAATGCAAAACCAGCAGGTACGAATTCGTACCTGCTGGTTTTAGTTTATTATTGATTAAGTTTTAAAGAGCAGAAGCAATGAAGCTTTCCATTGCTTCTGAATGCAATGCTCCTATTTTTGTATCGAGTAGATTGCCATCGGCATCAATGATACCGCTCATGGGTATTGCTTGTATTGAGTAGGCTCTGGCAGCAGAATTATCAGTATCAAGCATTACAGGAAAAGTGTAGGTGTTTTTTTGCATGAAGGATTGTACATCGTCTTTGGCGCCGTCTGCGTTAATGATTACAAAATGGACACGATC
>CAYVGQ010000245.1:0-1960 GCA_964450295.1 uncultured Phascolarctobacterium sp.
TGATGGCTGCAAAAGCAAGCGTAATAAATGGCCTGTTTAAGTATACGGTATTGTTAGATGTACCGACTGAGACAGTTAAAAAATATACTGATGTACCGGGTTGGAAAACTGACAACAGTTGTACTGGAGTTGACCAATACGTCGGCTGGCCGATGGCTAAAATTGGCGAGAAGATATTCCACATGTCAACTCATGCAATGGGCTGTATTGGTAAAACTGATTTTGGTAATGATGATATCCCGTATGAAAGCCCGTCAAACAAGAAGATTCAAATTAACGGACTGTGCCTAGCAGATGGCACCGAAGTTATCCTAAATAATGAACAGGCTAATTATTTGAATGGTCAGGGTATTTTTACGGCTCTTAATTTTATTGGCGGGTGGGTATTATGGGGTAATAGAACAGCTTGTTACCCGGGCAATACTGATCCAAAGGACAGCTTTTTATGTGTCCGCCGTATGTTTAACTGGCACGCACAAACTTTTATCCAAACATATTGGGTAAAAGTAGATAAGCCAATGAATAAACGCCTTATCGAAACGGTAGTAGACAGCGAAAACATTCGTTTGAACGGTCTTACCGCGCGCCAATATCTCTTAGGCGGCAGAGTAGAATTTTTACAAGCGGAGAATCCGACAACAGATCTGATTGACGGTATAATTCGTTTCCACACTTATCTCACGCCGCCAGTTCCTGCTCGTGAAATTAGTAATATCCTTGAATTTGATGTGTCATATTTCGACACACTTTTTAGCTAAGAAGGGGGCTTATAAATGTCAAATGTTGTACCGGAAAAATTAATCGCGTTCCGTGCGTATGATGACGGCGACGACCTATTAGGTGTTACAGATATAACTTTGCCGTCACTGGATGCCATGACTGAAACAGTCAAGGGCGCAGGGATTGCAGGCGAAGTAGACAGTCCGGTTTTGGGGCATTACGGGAGCATGGAAACGGTTTTAAACTGGCGAAACCTTACAAAACCGCTTATCATGCTGGCCAAGCAAAAGGGCATTAAACTTGACTTGCGCGGCGCACAACAGTTTTATGATGCCGGCGCGGGTGAGTATGTAACTAAACCCGTGAAATGTGTTGTCCAAGGTGTGCCTAAAAAGACTGAACTAGGTAAATTTGATGTAGGCACTGGCACCGGCAGCAATAGCACTATAGAAACGACCTATATTAAAGTCGTGATTGACGGTGAAACAGTACTTGAGATTGATAAATATAACTATATTGCTAAAATTGGCGGTACTGATTATTTAGCTGATGTCCGTGAAGCGTTAGGATTGAATTAAAAAATAAATAAAAGGGATCTCAAATATAGAGATCCCTTTAAAATTTGGAGGTAAATTATGAAGGTAGATTCTAAAAAAATAGACTATAAAAAGTTATCTGAAGGACTGAAAGAATTAAGCGGTCGTGACTTTGCCGCCGCGGAGCAGCAGGCTCGATTATTAGGCGATGGCACCCCCGATGTTATCTATTCAAAAACTTTTCAGTCAGTTATCGCGGCTAAAGTTTTAGGTGCTCCTGTAGATGATATTCAGGATTTGCCCATCCAAGAATATGTGGCGGTGACATCTAAGGTCTCAAATTTTTTAGTAGGCACTTTGGCAGATCAAACCCTGCTGGAGTTATCCGAGAAATAGCGGTCCGTTTAGTTGAGTTTGGCAGTGTTGAATTTTGGTTCGGGCAGCCTTATTCTGAACTTATAAAATGGATTGATGCCATAAGTGCCGCAAATAAAAAATCACCTATAGCATGAATTCGCCGTAGGTGATTTTTTACAGACTATTTTTTAGGGGCAAGTTTGAAAGTAGTTCATCGCATTCTTTTAACAATTTCAATACTTCGGGGTCGTGAATGCCTTCATAATCATTGGTTTTGTTATTTTGTAGAGCTCTTTTGTCTCTTCTAATTCTAATCATAGCATGAAAGAAGGCGACTATCCACATTA
>CAYVGQ010000246.1:0-1952 GCA_964450295.1 uncultured Phascolarctobacterium sp.
GCTATATACTCTCAAAGCATTATCATAGAAAAATGCTTCATGATGTTCCTCCGGTATCAGCTGACGCATAATGCTGATATAATCATGAATATTAACTAACGGCCAGTCACTACCATACATCAGTTTATCCCAACGATTCATATATTTAAGCCACATACCAAGATAATCGAAATACCCTTGATTTCGACTATAAAAACTAGATCCGGGAATGCCTTCTAAAAGGCCGGAAAGATCAATAGCAACATTATTATTTTTAGTAGCGACTTCCGTCGCATCAAGTAGCCAAGGATTTCCGCAATGACAAATAACAAACTGTACATCAGGGAAGTCTGCGGCAACTTCGTCTACTGTTAATGGATGCGCATAGCGTAACTTAGCCTCAGGCGTCGCTGTATCTCCTGTATGCACTGCAACAGGCACATTATACTGTCTTGCCAATTCAAACAGTGGGTAATGACGTCTGTCATAAATATATACAGGTCGGTAGCCTGGATAAAATTTGATACCCAAACAATGAGGGTCACTCATATAATATTCAAATTCCTGTGCTGTTTTATCTGCGTTTTTCAATGTGATATCTTCACTTTTTACACCCAAACAATAGCCCATATTTACAGGCTGATTATAATTTTTTTCATCAAAAGGACCGCTTAAATTTATAAGTCGCGGCGTCACACCGCCAAATCTGCTGGGGGCGTCTTCTGAATTGCCCATCGCCACGGCAAAAACAATATTGTTTTCAGCACAAATATGCTGCCAGCAAGCTGCGCTATTAGCATGACCGGC
This sequence comes from uncultured Phascolarctobacterium sp., assembly GCA_964450295.1. GTDB lineage: Bacteria > Bacillota > Negativicutes > Acidaminococcales > Acidaminococcaceae > Phascolarctobacterium. The sequence goes on from CAYVGQ010000246.1 coordinate 787, forward strand.
ATTAGTAGCAACCTCGTAAAACTTATCTATATCGTAATAATGCATGTGTGCGTCAATAATTTTCATAATGTCACCTTCTTTCGCTTAATTTTATTATAACACTTTTCCCAACTGCATTGTCAGTTTTATTTACTTGAGAAAAATACCCCTGCCACAGTTATGGCAAGGGTATAAAAATTTTTAATCTCTTAATTTAGCTTTATATTCTTCGCCGACCTTATCAACTATATTTTTGATAACGGTATCAATTTCAACATCGGTCAAAGTACGATCACCGGCTTGGAAAGTCAAGTTGAAAGCCATAGATTTACAACCTGTGGCCACCTGTTTTCCTGTGTAAACATCAAATATTTTTAAATCAGCAAGCAATGTGCCGGCATTTTCACGAATAACGCCCTCTAATTGACTCATACTCATTTCCAAAGGTACAACTACTGCTATATCACGCGAAGTCCCTGGAAATTTAGGAAGAGGTTTATATTGAGGAACTTTAACCGCATCTGCAAGCAAGGGTTCCAAAGATAATTCCAACAGATAAGTATCACTGCTAAGCTCAAAATTTAACGCAACTGTAGGATGTACCTCGCCAAAATAACCGATTAGTTCTCCTTTATATTCCACTGCGCAACTTTTTCCCGGATGAAAATAGGGTTGGGTTTGCATCGTCAGCTTATAATCGGTAACCTGCAGTTTGGCTAAAAGTCCTTCGACGATTCCCTTCATATCATAGAAATCCATTTCATCTTTGCCATGAGTCCAGTTCAATTCACTGCGACGACCGCTTATAGCCGCACAAAGCACTCTTTTTTCTACCGGGAACTCCGTCAATGGCAGAGTTTTAGGCAGGTAAGTACGTCCAACCTCAAAAATCTTAACGCTATCGCTTTGGTGAGCCAGATTATAGGCTACGGTGTTGAGAATACTGGGAACCATTGTTGTACGCATGACTTTAAATTCATCGCTGATAGGATTCATAAGTTCAATGACAGTTCTACGTTCATCATTAGCTGCAAGCTCCAGTTTGTCTAAAGAAGAAGGATGAATAAAGCTGTAGGTCATAACTTCGTTTAATCCCATCGCAGCAAGATAGTCCTCTACACTCTCGCGCACATCTTCAATAACATCCTGACGTCCTTGAACCAATGGCAGCGACGGCATATGTGCAG
>CAYVGQ010000247.1:0-1909 GCA_964450295.1 uncultured Phascolarctobacterium sp.
AAACTGATGCCGTTGGGTGTTCCGGGCAGTACGCGTGGCGAGATGCCGTCCTCGGTATTAAGAGCGTAACGATTAAAATATTCCGGTGATTTTATAGTCGGCAAGCCGTCTTGAACCAGTTTGCCCCTGTTAATCTGCAATTTGTCGTAATCAAGGGCGGTTACCGATTGCTTGCCCAAAGAAAGCTGCAAGTCCGACAGCAAGATAACGGGACATTGATATTCTTCGGCCAGATTGAAGGCGGCAAAAGTATCATAAAAAGCTTCTTCTATAGAAGAAGGCGACAGGACGATTTTGCCTGTATCTCCGTGCGTGTTGTAAATGGCCGCCATCAGGTCGGATTGCTCGTGTTTAGTGGGCAGTCCGGTGCTGGGGCCGCCGCGTTGTGTATCAATTACTACTAGCGGTGTTTCCGTCATTTCCGCAAGACCGATCGCTTCGGCCATCAGCGATAGCCCCGGACCGGCCGTGGCGGTAAAAGCGCGGGCTCCGGCATAAGCGGCTCCGATTGCCATGGTGCAGGCTGAAATCTCGTCCTCTGTTTGCAGCATAACGCCACCCGTTTCCGGAGCATATTTAACCATATATTCCATAATTTCCGAAGAAGGCGTAATGGGGTAGGCCGACATAAATTTGGCTCCGGCCGTCAGCGCACCCAAGGCAAGAGCTTCGTTACCCAGCATAAACATTTTCGGTTGTGGATTTTGCAATTCCGGCAAGCTAAACGCGCCCAACAGTTCGGCGTAATTATTTTTAATATAAGCGTAGCCTGTTTCCAAAGCCAGTCGATTAGTCGCCATTACCGCCGCACCTTTGGCTCCGTACTGTTTTTCTAGCAACGGCAAAAGTTTACCTGCGTCAAGACCCAGTAAAGCGGCCGTGATGCCTAAAGCCAAAATATTTTTTGCCAACACTTGCCCGTCAGCCTTGCTTAGCTCGCTCCACGACAGTGCAACAGTCCGAACCTCAGGTTTCTTGTCCTTAAACCAGGCGGCATCGGTAACCAAAATTCCTTCGGGCATTAACTCCGGAACGTCCGCTTCGAGGGTGTCCGCATCCAGCGCAATTACAAGATTGCATTTCGCAGCAATCGTCGCGACCGGATAATTGGCTATTCGCAGCTTGTAGCTGGTATGCCCTCCCTTAATTCGTGAAGAAAACTGGCGATAACCGTAAACATCGTAACCCAGAGAGCATAAAGCCGCGGCAAAAATTTCGCCCAGACTTTCCAGACCTTCGCCCTGCTGACCACCGGCCTTCCATGATAGTTCCTGCTTGTTCATACAATGAACCTCCTTATTAAAAAATGCGGCATAATTCTCCTTGCTACTAAAGTGCTATATCTATATTTTAACCTATTTCAGCATAAAAAAGCAGTGGCAAATATATTTATTAAATATATTTATTAGTGTACAATTTACCTGCGCAATAAGACAAAAAAACATTAGTAACAGATTTGTAAAAAATACTTGCACTAATTGTAAAAATATTGTAAAATATGTCTACAAAACAAAGTTGTTTATAATACGTTTTAGAAGACGTTAAAGTAAAACGGTAGGCCGAGTAGAGGAAACCAGGTAACTCGCATGAAGCCACCGCCTAACTGCGACTTTCTTCCGGAACGGTTTATAAAAATAAAATGTTTTCCGAAGGAGGAAATAACCATGAAAAAATCTTTAGTACTCGCAATGGCTATGGCTTTGGGCGTAACTGCTTCCGCCTATGCCGCAAATCCCTTCTCCGATGTGCCCCGCAGGTCATTGGGCCTATGATTCCGTAAACAAATTGGCTGCAGCCGGTATCGTCGACGGTTACGGCGACACCACTTTTGGTGGCGATCGTTTAATGACTCGTTACGAAATGGCGCAAATCGTTGCTAAAGCAATGGCTAAAGGCGCTAATGTAGACC
>CAYVGQ010000248.1:0-1893 GCA_964450295.1 uncultured Phascolarctobacterium sp.
TATAAACATATACTTTATATTAAAAATGAGGTTATAGTTTTATATAAGTGTTTGATATAGAATATAAAAAAAGCCTGCTCATTTGAGCAGGCTTAAATTATATGGAAATTAGTCCATGGCATTGATTTTTTTAGCGAGTCTAGATTTTTTGCGGTTTGCAGCATTCTTGTGGATGATACCTTTGCGAGAAGCTTTATCAATCAAACCGGTTGCAGTCGCAAAAGTTGCTTTTGCTTCGTCTAGGGAGCCGGTCTCGGTTAAAACAACTACTTTACGAGCAACATTGCGGATAGAAGCTTTAATTGGAGCATTTTTTGCGCGACGTTCTGCGTCGGTTTTTACACTACGGATGGAAGACTTAATATTAGGCAACGAATTCACCTCCTACAATCAAATACGTTTACTAAAATAGTTTACCACAAAGAAAATAGTTCTGCAAGGATTTTCTGTAAGTAGTCACAGAAAAAAGTTTATTTTATAATTTTAGTCGCTATGCGGTTTTCTTCTATATCGGCTAGGGTACGTTTTTTTAGCGGTGTAGTTGAATAACCAAGAGCCATGGCTGAAATGGGTTTAAAATCTTTTGGAAGCTCAAGACTTGCTACAAATTGAGGACTTTGGGGAATACGGTTTAAGAGAGCCCAGAGATAAACGGAGCCAAGTCCGATATCTGTGGCAGCTAACTGCATATTTTCAATAACACAGCCGACATCGGCAAGATATACAAGTTGTCCGTCTTCTTTCGGTTTGACAGATAAGACTATCAGAGTAGGTGCTCCGTAAAATGGGTTGTATTTAGGATTTCCAAATGCCTGACTGCAGTATTCTGCAAAGTTTTCCAAAATTTTAGGGTTTTGCACAACTGAAATATATAAATCGTCGTAAGCACCATGACCAATAGGAGAAGCCCAAGCGGCTCTTAAAACAGTTTGCAGTTGGGAATCACTAATTTGTTCGTCTTTGTAAAGACGAGTAGAACGGCGAGTAGCAATTGCTGTTAAAGTATTCATAAAATAACATCCTTTCTTATAGTAATTATTTATTGTTATATATATTGTAACAGTTTATAGTAGAAATTTTCTGTAAATTATTTGTGAAGAACAGGTTAATGGAATCATATATACTTTTATACTTTTATATTTTCATGATTTTTAATATAAGTATCTTTTACCGTATATACGATAAACTTTGTATTCTATGTCCGCAGTTAGTATTTGCTTAACTGAGGGGAAAAATGATATAATATTTTGTATTGAAAATATGGCGGTGGAAGCTGCTTTCTAATATTATATATGAAGGAGAATATGATGGACCAAAATAAGATCCGTAATTTTTCTATAATTGCGCATATCGATCATGGTAAATCAACTTTGGCGGACAGGTTGATAGAATATACTGGTACTCTTACTAAACGGGAAATGGAAGAGCAGATTCTGGACTCAATGGATTTGGAACGTGAGCGCGGTATTACTATTAAAGCCCAGGCGGTACGCAGTACTTATACTGCCAAAAACGGTGTAGAGTATATGCTGAACTTTATTGATACCCCCGGACATGTCGATTTTACTTACGAGGTTTCACGTGCTTTGGCTGCTTGTGAGGGAGCATTGTTGGTTATTGACGCAACTCAGGGAATTGAAGCTCAAACCTTGGCAAATGTTTATCTTGCGCTTGATAATGATTTGGAAATTATTCCCGTCATTAACAAAATCGATTTGCCAAGTGCTGATCCGGAAAGAGTGAAGCACGAGATTGAAGAAGTTATAGGTATAGATGCCTCTGAAGCAGTGCTTGCCAGCGCCAAGACCGGCCTCGGAATAGAAGATGTTTTGGAAGCCATAGTTGCTAAGGTTCCGGCTCCCACCGGCGAGAGCAAGCTTCCTTTAAAAGCTC
>CAYVGQ010000249.1:0-1832 GCA_964450295.1 uncultured Phascolarctobacterium sp.
TGCCGATGATTCTGGACTGGAAGTTATGGCACTTGAAGGAGCTCCGGGTGTACGTAGCGCTCGTTATGCGGGGGATGAAGCTACGGATGAGGAAAACAATAATCTGTTGCTGCATACGATGAAATTTCAGGTCAAACGCACCTGCCGTTTTCGTTGCGCTTTAGCCGTTGCAGCACCAAACGGTAAAATTTTGCTGGAAAGTGACGGCATCTGCGATGGCATGCTCTTGCATGAACCTTTGGGAAGCGAGGGTTTCGGCTATGATTCGCTATTTTGGTCAACTGAACTGCATAAAGGTATGGGCGAAGCGACGATGCAAGAAAAAAACAAAATTAGTCACCGCGGTAAAGCTATTAAAAAATTAGTAGCAAACTGGAGGAAAATGAAGTGAAAATCGGTATCACCGGTGATACGCACGGCAGCAGACCGGCTATAAGACGGGTTCTACATGCTGTGCCACCTGTTGAATATTGGTTTCATACCGGAGATTACAGTCAAGATGCTCCTTTCTTAGTCGAGGAAAGTAAATTGCCAATGTTGTCTGTTTGTGGTAATACTGACCCTCGTGAGGGAAAAGCAAACATAGATGAATTTATCACAATCGAAGGACAACGAATTTGGCTGACGCATGGTCATCGTTATCTGCATAGTTATGGGGAATCAGAGCTTGCCTGGTGGGCTCGTAAACTGGAAGCGGATATTGTTGTGTTCGGTCATACACATGTGCCGTTGGTAAAATGGTTTGGCGATGTATTGCTTATTAATCCGGGTAGTCCTATTTTGCCCCGTAGTGAGATGGGGGCCACATTTGCTGTACTGACAATTAAGGATGGGCAACGCCCAGAAGCAGAGCTTTACAAATTATAGCGCCGGATTTTGGTGGTGGTTTTAAATTGAAAAAAAACTTAAATTTCAGACGATTACTACTTGAAAAAAAACTATGGTTCATTTACAATAATTAGTATATACTAAATAAAAATTATGGGGGTAATAATGTATGACATTACGTGAAGAAGCTTTAAAATTGCACTTAGAAAATCATGGTAAATTGGCCGTTGTAAGCAAGGTGCCCATCAAAACTCGCGAAGATCTGGCTTTAGCGTATACCCCTGGTGTAGCTGAACCTTGCAAGGAAATCAAAGAAAATAAAGATATGTCCTTCGAATACACCTGTCGTGGTAATATGGTAGCTATCGTCAGTGACGGTACTCGCGTACTTGGTCTTGGTGATATCGGACCGGAAGCCGCAATGCCGGTTATGGAAGGCAAAGCAGCACTTTTTAAAACCTTTGGCGATGTCGATGCCGTACCTATTTGTATCGACACTAAAGACCCAGCTAAAATTATTGAAACAGTACGTATTTTGCAGCCCAGCTTTGCCGGTATTAATCTGGAGGATATTTCTTCTCCTAAATGTTATGATGTGGAATGCGAATTGAAGAAAATTTGTGACATACCCGTGTTTCATGATGATCAGCACGGCACAGCTATCGCCTGTTTGTCAGCAGTTATCGGTGCTTTACGGTTTGTAAAAAAGGATATGAAAACCGCTAAATTTGTAGTCAATGGCTGCGGTGCTGCCGGTTCTGCTATCGGTCGTTTGCTTGTAAGCATGGGAGCAGAGAATTTGACTATGGTGGATCGTTTTGGCGCTTTGTACGAGGGTATCGATGCCAAGCTTGACAGCATCCAGTCTTACCTGGCGACGGTAACCAATAAAGAACACAAAAAAGGAACTTTGGTAGATATTGCTAAAGGAGCTGATGTTTTAATCGGTGTTTCCGCACCCAATGTTTTCACCAAAGAGATTATCAGCAGTATGGCTGATAAAG
>CAYVGQ010000250.1:0-1787 GCA_964450295.1 uncultured Phascolarctobacterium sp.
CCCCGTGAAGGGAGCGACTAATATACCCGCTCCACCAGGGCCGACCATCATTATTTCAATCCACGCCCCCGTGAAGGGAGCGACCGCAAGATATGCTCAAAAAATTATATTTTGAGCATATCTTGTGTTAGGCGAATTATTGATCGCTTAATATTGCTTACTTTGCAGCCAAAATCGCCATATTTTTGGTGCGAATATACTTAAGTTTTTATGTTAGCTTAAGCTTCGCACTAGAGTCTATATTATTAAATCCCCCTCTAAATCAACACTGGGTTTAGTGCCTATATGAATAATTTTCTCCGAATATTTGTTCCCGAGATTGTAAAATCGGATACTATCCTCAGATGTATTAATAATAGCCTTCAGCTCATTTTGTAATTTTAGATACTGACTCCAGTCAACATTGCACTCAAACACAGAATTTTGCACGCGCTGCCCATATGCCAAGCATTTTTTTGCCACACGATTTAAGCGCCTCCGCCCAGCGGATGTTACCGTTGAAACATCGTAGGTTAATAGAACAAGCATTGTTTACCCCCTCACTTCCATAGAAAAGGCGGATATTCTTCCAGGTCTCCGCGAATAGTTCTTGCAAGTAGCAATGATTGGCAGTAGGGTACAAGTCCCCAGTTGATTTTTTCTTTCAAGAATGGGTGCGTAATTTCTTCTTTTTTATGATTTTGCCAAGCTGACAAAAACCGTTTGCGCGCTTCCTTTGTTAAATATACCGCTCCAGACCCTTGAACCTCAAAATCCGCCTTGCTAACCTCTCCGCGATTAATAAGTGACAACACAAAGCGGTCGGCAAGATGCGGACGCAATTCTTCCATAATGTCAAGCGCAAGCGAAGCCCGACCTGGTCTATCTGTGTGTAAAAAGCCAACATAGCTGTCCAATCCGACTGTTTCCAAGGCATGGCGGCACTCACTTGCAAGCATAGTATAGGCGAAAGACAGCATCGCATTTACGGCGTCTGTCGGTGGTCGGCGGTTACGCGTGACAAAGGCAAAGAATTTTTTGTTCTGCAATATCAGCTCATCAAATGCCACAAAATAGCAATGCGCAGCATTACCCTCCGCAGCTCTCAAGCCATCGGCATTGCCGATAGCTTGAATCTGCTTAAGCTGCTCACTTATGAATCCGCTTTGCTTTTTCAATAGCTGAGAATCAATACGCAGGGAATAGTCTCTTATTCCGCGCTCTATCACCCACTTCTGATTATGTAGCTTTCCAAAAATAAAATTTTTCGCATAGTCTAAACGCCGTATGCCGTCCGCGATTCTATATTGCTCGCGTCGCAAAAGCACATTTCCACTACTTTCTCCGTGAAAGGTTCCTTGGTACTTACCGTATTCGCTCAAAAAGCTGACGGAAATATTTCTCCTGGCGCATTCTCCCAAGAGCTGAGGCGAGGCGCCAAAATAGTTAAAAAGTATAATTTGCTCCAAATTTATAAGTGGCACCAGCAGCAGAATTTCATCATCTTTTCTTACACAGACATTAGCATTTTCAAGGTTTACCCTCGCTTCTGCCTGTGTAACAAAAAGAACATTAAGCAGCTTTTTCATTCAAGATGCATCTCCATATATTTTTTTACGGATGCTTTATCTTTCCCTCCGAGGGCAGGTAGACAGATATCCTTCATGCTACAACTGGAACAGCCTTTTCTCTTAACCGCCTTCGGTGTATAGCGACGGGAGAAAGTGTTATGCATCGCTTTTACGGTTGTCACTAATGCGCTACGTAGCTCAGGCGAGAAAACGACTACTTCCCTTCTGCGCGGCTCA
>CAYVGQ010000251.1:0-544 GCA_964450295.1 uncultured Phascolarctobacterium sp.
CTACAGACTCCGCAGTTTCACCAATAGAGTCTGATACTGCATAAATAATTGGTAAATTAGCTATGATAATTTCCTCCTTTACCCTCCGCCAGATCAACTAACAACCTAGTAAAATTAGTTTTTGTAATGCGTCCTACTACTTCGTAACTACGACTGTCATCTGTTACACATTTTACAACCGGCAGACAGTCAATTTCGTTGTCAATAATTTTCCGGGCAGCCGAAGCAACAGAGTCGTCCGGCTTGACCACAATTAGCTTAGACAGCGCTGTCATAACCATTGCGACCGGTATTTCATGCAGGTCGCTACCCTTATTAATAGCTACTTTAAGTAAATCTTTACGCGATACTACCCCGACAAGAAGTCCTGATTCATTAATAACAAATACTGTACCAACATCCTCAAGAAACATCGTAACAACGGCTTCATAAGCGCTTTTATCTTGACCTACAGCTATGGGTACGGATTGCAAATCGCGCACAAGAATGCCGGATATTTCTTCCATCAACATTCCCAGCGTGTTTTTTCCAGTAAAATAATACC
>CAYVGQ010000251.1:554-1729 GCA_964450295.1 uncultured Phascolarctobacterium sp.
AATACCCCACCTTTGGACGTGCATCTAAAATACCGCCCATAACTAATATCGCCAAATCCGAACGCAAAGCCGCACGTGTAACGCTAAGACGTTCAGCTATATGTTCACCGGTTATTGGCCCGTCCTGCCGCACGATCTCGGCAATACGTTTTTGCCTGTTGCTCAAAGGAATTGTCCTCACACCCTTCCTGACCTGAATACTAAATGCCTATACTTATATAGTATACGCTATTTTGTTGAAAATACCTGCTTATGATCATAAATATTTTTAAAAGCATACAAAAAGACAACAATTCATAAGCATTTATGTTTTTTAAATTTATACGCCAAATCATTTTTAAAGGCAAAAAATAACAGAACCGAATTATCGGTCCTGTTAAGTTAATTATTGATTATTGAAGTTGTTCGCGCACCATTTGATTGATACGTTTTCCGTCGGCACGTCCTTTGGCTTTGACTATAACAGCAGGCATCACCTTACCAATTGCTCTTGGTCCTTCAGCACCTGTTTCAGCAATTACTTCGGCAACCATAGAACGCAATTCTTCATCTCCAAGCTGCTCAGGAAGATATTTGTTAAGAACATCAATCTCTGCCCTAGCCTGTTCGACTAATTCACTGCGTCCAGCTTTTTCGAATTCAGTTATGGAATCCTGCCGCATCTTGACCTCTTTCATTAAGATAGCCAGAACTTCTTCATCATTAAGTTCTTTCTTCTCATTGATCTCGACATTTTTAATATTTGCACGCACCATACGAATAACCGATAAACGAAGTTTCCCCGCTTCACGGTCTTTCATGGCTTGTTTCATATCTTCTGTCAACCGGTCTTTAATAGACATACAGTCCGCCCCCATTATCTGGTTTTACGTTTTCTGGCTGCTTCGGATTTTTTCTTGCGTTGAACGCTCGGTTTTTCATAATGTTCGCGCTTTCTAACTTCAGAAAGAATACCGGCCTTTTGGGTTGCTCTTTTAAATCTGCGCAGCGCACTGTCCAATGTTTCGTTTTTGCCAACTTTAATTTCTGCCATCTGATCTCCCTCCCTCCACACACTTAGGGAAGTGTATATATGCATTTCATGCGTTTTTTGCCTAATAATCCGGTTTCACCGGTCCGCAATTACCGCACAATATTACCAGTAAATTATATCTTGTTATAGGCTTTTTGTCAAG
>CAYVGQ010000252.1:0-1717 GCA_964450295.1 uncultured Phascolarctobacterium sp.
GCGCCCGTTTTACCTTCTACCGCGGGCTAGGTTCTCGTCTGGAACGTTCCGTTATTAATTTTTTCTTGGATATCCATACTCGGGAAAACGGATACACAGAGTTCTTTCCTCCGTTTATCGTCAATAAAGACAGCATGCTGGGCACCGGACAGCTCCCCAAATTTGCTGAGGATATGTTTAAACTGGAAGGAATGGATTACTACCTGATTCCAACGGCTGAAGTTCCGATTACTAACTTGCACCGTGATGAAATTTTAAGCGGCGCTGATCTGCCGCTTTATTATACGGCTTACAGTGCCTGTTTCCGTGCAGAAGCAGGTAGTGCCGGACGTGATACCCGCGGTCTTATTCGCCAGCACCAATTTAATAAAGTAGAGCTGGTAAAATTTACTGCGCCGGAAGATTCTTGGAAGGAACTGGAAAAACTGACCGCCAATGCGGAAAAAGTTCTTCAGTTGCTCGAACTTCCATATCATGTGGTTCGTCTTTGCAGCGGCGATATCGGTTTCAGCTCTGCCGCTACTTATGATTTGGAAGTATGGTTACCGGCAGCCAACTGCTACCGCGAAATTTCTTCCTGCTCTAACTTCCTTGATTTCCAAGCACGACGCGCTAACATTCGTTTCCGTCGCGATAATAAATCTAAACCGGAATTCGTGCATACATTAAATGGTTCCGGCGTAGCAATTGGGCGTACAGTAGCTGCAATTCTTGAAAATTATCAGCAGGCCGATGGCAGCGTAATCGTGCCGAAGGTATTGCGTCCTTACATGGGCTGTGACGTTATCGAAGCGCCTAAAAAATAACAGTTTTTTTAGCCTCCGCTTTTTAAGCGGAGGTTTTTCTATATTCTCAAACCAATGAACCATTGGGGACGATTCTTTTTGGTTCCTTTATTTTTGATATGCTAAATACAGCTTTATTTCTATATTTGACATTTAACTATAACTTGTAAAAAAACATTAAAAACCCTAAAAAAACCGTAAAATATTGCTTAAAATAGACTTAAACAGTGATTATTACAGTTTTTGCTGAAAGTCCTCAAAATTTTTTCAATTTCTTTCATTTTCCTATTGTACTTTCAGTAATTTGTGGTAAAATCATATGAGTAAAATAATGCTGAAGCAAGGGGAGAGTGGACATGAAAAAAGAGATTTTTTTCCAACTTAGTCAAAATGCTACAGAAAGACTGGCAGAGCGCTTTGGAACGCCTCTTTTAGTCCTTTCTTTAGAGCAAATAGAAAAAAACTATTGTTTTTTAAAAAAACATCTGCCACGCGTGCAACTCTATTATGCAATCAAGGCCAATCCACATCCGCGAATTTTGGAGCGTATGCGTGATCTCGGATCTTGCTTTGATGTCGCCTCCGATGGTGAGATTCGCACTTTGGCAGCGATGGGAATTAGCGGCGATCGCTTGATTTATGCTAATCCTATCAAGACCGGCGGCGGGTTAAAAGCTTGTCGTGATGTTGGTGTGCATAAAATGACTTTTGATAGCGCAAGTGAAATCGAAAAAATGGCAAAAGGCTGTCCCGGTGCGACGGTACTTTTACGTATCCGAATCGATAATTCTTCGGCGCATGTAGATTTAAATAAAAAATTTGGCGTAGGGCGTGAACATGCTGTTAAACTTTTGCAAACAGCACTAGACGCTGGTCTTGACGCAGCGGGGGTATGTTTTCATGTCGGCAGCCAGACTATGAGCGCTGATCCG
>CAYVGQ010000253.1:0-1710 GCA_964450295.1 uncultured Phascolarctobacterium sp.
TTCTCCCTGATATTTTTCTAAAACGGCAGTCAAAGCTTCAGCACGTTCACGAGTATCTTCGCTGACTTCCATGTTGTCGAGCCAGGTTTGCAATGCGTTTTTGAGGTCCTCCGGAAGCTCGCCCTGCAAAGCCGTCTTAGCCATTGTGGCAACACGTTCGCGAGATTGTTGAACGCCCAAATACATACCCAAACCATATTCGGCATTATCCTCGAAAAGCGAATTTGCCCAGCTGGGACCATGTCCTTCGCTGTTAGTAGTATAAGGCATGGCCGGTGCGCTGGCACCCCAGATAGAGGAGCAACCGGTAGCATTGGCAATCATCATGCGGTCGCCGACAAGTTGGGTAACCAGTTTGGCATACGGAGTTTCGCCGCAGCCGGCACAGGCGCCGGAGAACTCGAGCAGAGGTTTTTCGAATTGTATGCCTTTAACAGTTTTTTTATTCATTGGGTTAGGTTTAGCAGAAACTTCGCGGACGGTGTAGTCCCAATGAGCTGTTTTTGGCAACTGGCTTTCCAAAGGTTTCATTACAAGTGCTTTTTCTTTTGCCGGGCAGACCTGTGCGCAGTTGCCGCAGCCGGTACAATCAAGCGGAGAAATAGCAATATGGAATTTTAATCCTTTAGCCCCAAGAGCATCTTTGGATTCCAGTCCCTGCGGTGCTGCGGCAGCTTCTGCTTCCGTCATCAGCACAGGACGGATTACAGCATGCGGACAAACAAAGGCGCATTGATTACATTGAATACATTTATCCATCTGCCATTCAGGTACATTGATAGCGATACCGCGTTTTTCATAAGCGGAAGTGCCGCTGGGGAAAGTGCCGTCGGCGTTGTTAGAGAAAATGCTGACCGGCAGGTTATCGCCTTCAAGGCGATTCATCGGCGTTAGGATATTGTCAATAAAGGTATTGCCGGTAACAGGAATATTGGCGTTGCCTTCAGTTTCAGCCCAAGCTGCCGGCACATCGATTTTCACAACAGCTCCGACACCGTGGTCGATAGCGGCATAGTTCATATCCAAAATAGCTTGCCCTTTCATTCCATAGGAATGATCGACGGCTTCTTTCAAATATTTGACAGCCTCGTCAAGCGGAATAATATCAGCCAGTTTAAAGAAGGCTGCTTGCATGATCATGTTAATGCGGCCGCCCAATCCAATTTCTTGCGCGATTTTTACTGCGTCGATAGTATAAAATTTGATATCATTTTTGGCAATGTAGCGTTTGATATTACCGGGCAGATGAGTTTCCAGTTCTTCCCTAGACCAGTTGCAGTTCAGAAGGAAGATGCCGCCTTTTTTCAGGCCGTTAGTAACGTCGTATTTATCTACATAAGATTGATTGTGTACGGCTACAAAATCTGCAAAATTGATTAGATAGGGCGCCCGGATAGGTTCGTGTCCAAAGCGCAGATGCGATACGGTGATGCCGCCTGATTTTTTGGAGTCATAGGAGAAATAACCCTGCGCATACATATCGGTATGATCGCCGATGATTTTGATTGCACTTTTGTTGGCGCCAACAGTACCGTCACTGCCAAGACCCCAGAATTTGCAACTTTTAGTTCCGCTAGGCGTGGTATCGAGAGCAGTCGTCACCGGCAGAGAAGTATGGGTAACATCGTCAACGATACCTACGGTAAAGTTGTTTTTTGGCTTGTCAGCGGTAAGATTGTCAAATACTGCCAGAATATCTGAAGGTGTCAG
>CAYVGQ010000254.1:0-1697 GCA_964450295.1 uncultured Phascolarctobacterium sp.
ATAACGAAAGGAGGGAACACCATGGTTAATACAAAAATTCCTGCTGAGCAGTTAGAAGAATTATTACTTAAAGGCAAGTCGCACGGCGGTGTTCTCACTTATCGTGAAATTATGGATTCTATGCAAAACGTAGAAGAAATGACTGCTGATGATATGGAAAGCATGTATGAGCTTATCGCTCAAAAAGGTATTGATGTGGTGGACGAAAATGCTGACGATGATGTATTGCCGGCAAATGATGATGACACAGAAGAAATCAATGAAGCCGAGCTGGGAAATCTTAGCGTTCCTGAAGGTGTCAGTATTGATGATCCGGTGCGGATGTACCTTAAAGAAATTGGTCGAGTACCTTTACTTATCGGCGAAGATGAGATTAAATTGGCTAAACGCATGGACAAGGGTAAACAAGCCGAACGTCTTTTAAATGGCTCCATGCCAGATGCTTTGGTTCCAGTATATAGCGGTAAAGAAAAAACAGTGACCATTATAAAAAAAATCAAGACACACCTAGAGTGTGAACACAAAATCTGTTATTTGCGCAATGTTGAAAAAGTACTTGATATGATTGAGGAAAGTTTCGTTGAGGGAAACCCTTATACTTTGTCTGAATATCAAGAATTGGTTTTTGAATTTACAAAAGACGAACGACTTCATTTACAGCGCATGATGCAAGAACGTAGTATTATGATACCGGATTGTGAAAAAATGGTGCTTGAACGTCAAACCAGTGATAAAGAAGTACATTCAATGTTTGAAATAAAAACCTTGCTGGATGAAATTAAAAAACGTTTGCCTGAGGAAACAGAAACAACTATTTTTGATAATTATATGGCCTTGGAAGAGGATTATAATAAAATCTTGGAAGAAGTTTTTGAACAGGGAGAATCTGCAAAACGATGCTTATCAGAAGCAAATCTGCGGTTAGTCGTAAGCATTGCCAAACGTTATGTAGGGCGTGGGATGCTGTTCCTTGACTTAATTCAAGAAGGAAATCTTGGGCTTATTAAGGCTGTAGAAAAATTTGATTATAATAAAGGCTTTAAATTTAGCACTTATGCTACATGGTGGATTCGCCAGGCTATAACTCGTGCTATTGCAGACCAAGCTCGCACCATTCGTATCCCGGTACATATGGTAGAAACTATCAATAAACTTATACGCGTATCTCGCCAGCTTTTGCAGGAACTTGGTCGCGAACCACTGCCAGAAGAAATTGCCAAAGAGATGGATACTACCGTTGATCGTGTTCGTGAAATCATGAAAATAGCACAGGAACCTGTATCACTGGAAACTCCTATAGGCGAGGAAGAAGATTCTCATTTGGGAGATTTTATTGAGGATCATGACGCGCCGGCACCAGCTGACGCAGCTTCTTTTACACTGTTGCGTGAACAACTCGAAGAGGTTTTAGAAACGCTGACAGTCCGTGAAAAAAAAGTGCTTGAATTACGTTTTGGGTTGGAAGATGGTCGTTCACGTACTTTGGAAGAAGTTGGTCAACATTTTGGTGTAACCAGAGAACGTATTCGTCAGATTGAAGCTAAAGCATTACGGAAACTACGTCATCCGAGTCGTAGTAAACGGTTGAAAGACTTTTTAGAATAAGTTTTTTTACTTGACAAGCGGATTAAATTTGTTTAAAATATGACTGTTGGCCTACGGGTCAAAGCAAGATTCTATGGGCCTATAGCTCAGTG
>CAYVGQ010000255.1:0-1687 GCA_964450295.1 uncultured Phascolarctobacterium sp.
CCTGCGGGTTTGTAGCGGTGGTATTTTGGGTTTGAATGAGTCGCCGCAGCAACGCGTAGAAATGGCTTTTGAATTAAAACGCTTGGGAATTGACTCCGTGCCGCTCAATTTGTTGACCCCTATTGTGGGAACACCTTTTGAAAATAACGTACATCTTGCACCTTTAGAAATTTTGCGTACGTATGCCGTGTTTCGTTTTATTCTACCTAAAGCCTTAATTAGAACCGCCGGTGGACGCGAAATTAATCTGCGCGATTTGCAGGCACTAGCATTGAATGGCGGCTTGAATGGCATTATGGTAGGAGGTTATCTCACCACCGTTGGACGCAGTACTGATGCCGATAAGCAGATGATTAAAGATCTGGGACGTACAGTAACTGTTCCAAAAGTAGAAGTTTAGAGGGTGAGAACATGCTTTACAGTGTGAAAATGCGCGCCGCCCAGGGGGGAGCGCATGAAAAGGGCGGGCGGCATATTTCTGGAGCTGAACGTATTTTAAGTGAAGAAAAAATAGAACAAACTGTACTTGAAATGCTCCATCGAGCAAAAGAACATCAACGCGGTGTTGCAGATTTTGTAAGCTTGAAAATTGAAGCTGTGCATCTTGGTGATATTTGTTATCAGCCGCTACTACCGTTTTACGCCGTTCAAGCTGATACACTGACAGAAGGACGTAAAATTGCGTTTGCGGAGCTTGTCAAAATCGGTGTCAGCAAACAAGCTGCTGCCAAAGGGTTTGAATATATAAAAAATCTGTGCGACAGTATGCACGGAGCTATGCTCGTGGATGCACAAAGTGGTAAACGCATAGACGAATTGAAAACTAGGGGAGTGCGTGTCAGCAAAATGGACTGTGATAACTCTGGAGCCTATGAAAGAAAACTTTGTAAATACGGGTTACTTGGCGCCCATGTTCGTGAGGCATTAGTGCTGGCGTCAAAGGTTGCTGGTGGGGAAGGAGTGTTGGCCGAACTTTGCTGGTCGGATGATCCGGATTATGTAACAGGATATGTTGCTTCACGCAAATATGGCTATCAGAGAATACCGGTTTTGAAAGAAAAGGGCGATCCTGTAGGCGGGCGAGTATTCTTTGTCAAATCGGGAACCGATTTGCAAAGGCTTATCAACTACCTAGAGAATCAGGTGGTACTGATAAGAGCGGGAGAGTGCTAACAAATGTTGGAAGTGAGATTAAATGAAGAATTACAGAAGCTTAAAGCAGATGGTTTAGAACGCAGCGTTATGGATCTGCAATTTGTTAATCCTGTTCAGGCAGTGGACAGAAAAGGGCAGAAATACCTGGTCTTGTCTAGCAATAATTATTTGGGGCTTACGCATGCGCCGGAAGTGATTGCCGCCAGTTGCCAAGCCGTTTCAAAATATGGCTCCGGGTCAAGCGGTTCACGTTTAACTACCGGTGGCACCTTTGGCGCAAGAGAACTCGAAAAGCAGTTGGCGGCTTTTAAACACAGTGAAAGTGCTTTGATTTTTAATACCGGATATATGACCAATTTAGGTATTTTATATGGATTGCTGCAAACGGAGGATATAGTATTTAGTGACGAATTTAATCATGCCAGCATTATTGATGGCTGCCGCATCAGTCGTTGCCAAATAATTGTTTATAAGCACAACGATATGGAAGATTTGGAACTTTTGTTGCGTAAAGAACGGACTGCCGGGCAAC
>CAYVGQ010000256.1:0-1683 GCA_964450295.1 uncultured Phascolarctobacterium sp.
TTTTTATTAGATATCGGTACACCATGTATGGCACCGTCAAATTCAGGCATCGTTACACTGATTGAAACCTCCATAGCATTCATACCTTCAAAACTATCACGCCAACTTTCATAGGGTGTCAGTAAAGTATAAGCCTGTAAAAAAGGAACATTCCATTTTTTCAAAAACTCCAGTGTCATTGATCGTGCGCCAGTCAACGAAAATTTCATAGTATTAATAAAAACGTCTATCACTGCCATGCCGTTTTCACAGAAATAGTCTTCAAAAACTTTAATCAAGCTTGGCATACCAAGTTCCAATACCGGCATACCATTGCTAAAAACACAAATGGCGTTCATACCTTGACGTTCTATTTCTTCAATCAAAGCCGTCTGATAAGTCAAATCACCCCATACCCATTCATCGCGATAAAATAAAATACCTACTGTCGCCCTTGTTTCATCACAAAAGTCCCTTTTATACGCAGTCAAATCCGTATATACTTTTTTAGCCCTAGGATGATATATCGCGCTCCAATGCATGGGATCTGGAGCTTCTATATCTGTTTTGCCTGTTAAAATTCCCTCAGCATATAAAAAGAGATTCCGATAATTTTTCATGCCGCTGTATAAAGCATATGCCTTCAGCCTTTCAAGAGCACTTTTTTCTATACCATTTACAAGTTCCTCTTCCTCTGTTCCCGCGGCATCAATATAGTATCGCAACTGCTTTTTCTTTAGAAACGTCTACATCCTGAAGTTGCTTTTGCCATTCATCATTCCAAACCGTATTTTCAGAAATTTTGATACAAATAGAAGCAACACTCAACAACTTTTCCTGTTGTAATTGTTCCATAGCAACCTGCATCATAGCAAAACGTCTGTCGACATTACTTAAAAACACCACTTTACTCATTTTCTTCCTCCACATTCGCTACTTTAAAAAACCTGCTTTTGCATTCTACGCAATAAATAAAGAAAATAAGGTGTACCTAAAAGAGCTGTCATGATACCAACCCTAACCTCTGCCGGCGGAATAACAATACGCCCCAAAGAATCACATATTACCAAAAAAGTCGCTCCGGCTAAAGCACTGGCAGGTAGCAATATACGATGATCAGGCCCAACTATCATCCGCATCATATGGGGAACAACAAGCCCTACAAAGCCTATGTTTCCACTTACACAAACCGAGGTCGCCGTTGTCATGGCGGCTACAAACAACAGTCCCATCCTAAATGGCATAACAGGCATTCCAACTGCTTTAGCTTCAGTTTCACCCAATACAAGAATATTAAGATGACGCGATAAAGCCAGCATAATTACAATACCGATGCTAACCGGTCCGGCTGCCATATAAACATGTTCCCAACGCCTGTAATCTAGCCCACCAACCATCCAAAATAAGTACTGCTGCAACTTTTGTTCATTCATAAATGTCAATAGTCCGGATGTTATCGCACCCAAAAGCATTCCTACCGCAACGCCTGCAAGCAGTAAAGTCATCACAGGTATTTTTCCATTGCGCATGGCCAAAAACACCGTCAGAGCAACTGCACATACGGAACCGCAAAAAGCAAATGCCGGCATGACAAACATGCTCTCGGTTGCCCACCCTAAAGCTATTGATAATACAGCACCAGTTGCAGCACCGCTGGAAACACCAATAATACCGGGATCAGCTAAAGGATTACTAAAAATCCCC
>CAYVGQ010000257.1:0-1673 GCA_964450295.1 uncultured Phascolarctobacterium sp.
TGTTTATGGGCAAAGGCGGAAACAGCGGCACCGATATCACCCACAAACCCCCAAGGCTGAGCTGCTTCCAGTCCGCGGCGCAGACATTCTTTAGTGATCGCTACCAAATCCTGTTTTTTCTTATCGACCTTACCGACCATAAACATTCTGGAGGCATCGGCATAATAGCCGTTATAAATCGTTGATACGTCTACATTGACGATATCTCCGCTTTTTAAAATATCTTTGTCGGAAGGAATACCATGGCAGACTTGATCGTTAATCGAGGTGCAGACACTTTTGGGGAAGCCGCAGAAATTCAGCGGCGCAGGAATCGCGCCCCGGCTTACGGTATAGTCGTGCACTATGGTATTGACTTCTTCTGTGCTCATGCCCGCTTTAATGTTTTTCTCAACTTCGTCCAAAATAGCGGTGTTAATCTTGCAGGCTTCGCGGATACCGGCAATCTGTTCCGGTGTTTTAAGCATCGCCGGCTCCGGTACTTCGTGACCGGCCTTACGGTATAATTCGATTTTGGCATCTATTTGTTGATGGCACTCGGCATAAGGTTTGCCGCTGCCGCAACGGCATAAATTATTAGTCATATGATTACTCCTTCATCTAAGAACTGATATTGTCATTATAACACATCCGACTAATTTTCTCATATCAAATTAAGGGTTTTTGTGATAGAATAGAAATAGTTTTTATGAAAGGAAGTAACCTGCTAATGGAAGCTCTTTACTCTAATTTTTTCGACTATATTCTGCATTTCGATCGTTATCTGCCCTTAGTCATGGAGCAATACGGTCACTGGATCTATGCGATCCTTTTCACTATCGTCTTTTGTGAAACCGGTCTTGTCGTTACTCCGTTCTTACCCGGCGATTCGTTGCTTTTTGCCTGTGGCGCTCTGGCGGCCACCGCACAGGGACTCGATCTCACTACTTTGGTGATTCTCTTTCTTATTTCAGCCATTTTAGGCGATGCCTGCAACTATATGATTGGCGAAGAATTCGGGCACCGAATACTGCGAAAATATCCTAAGCTGATCAAACCGGCACATATCCAAAAAGCGGAAAAATTTTATGCTAAACACGGACACAAAGCGATTTTTTTAGCGCGTTTTGCGCCCATCGTTCGTACGCTGGCACCTTTTGTCGCCGGTATCGGCAACATGCATTACCGTACTTTTGCAATTTATAACGTGACCGGAGCTATAACTTGGGTCTTTTTATTTGTCGGCGGTGGCTATCTGTTCGGCAATATGCCTTGGGTCAAAAATAACTTTTCCCATGTTACCTTGGGCATCATCCTCTTCTCATTGCTGCCCATTTTCTATGAAACTCATTTAAAAGGCTGGCTAGCCAAACGTAAAAACAATTAAAGGAAGTGGCGGCATGTATTATTTTACAAGTGATTATACCGAAGGCGGCGCGCCTGAGATTCTGGCAGCCTTGTCGGCGACTAATTTTGAACAAACGGGCGGTTATGGCATTGACCCCTACTGCGAAGCAGCAGCTATTTTAATCAAAAAAGAATGCGGCCGCAGCGATATCGACGTTCATTTTATGGTTGGCGGCACGCAGACCAACCTTACCATTATCTGTGCGGCTTTGCGCCCTTATCACGGCGTTTACGGCACAGTTCAAAGCCATATCAACACACACGAGGCCGGCGCCATCGAGCGCACC
>CAYVGQ010000258.1:0-1643 GCA_964450295.1 uncultured Phascolarctobacterium sp.
TAGAACACCAGCCTTCCAAGCTGGATACGTGGGTTCGATTCCCATCACCCGCTTTCTGAGTCTGTAGCTCAGTAGGATAGAGCAACGGCCTTCTAAGCCGTGGGTCGGGGGTTCGAATCCCTCCCAGATCACCAACAGCGTTATTCAGCTGCAGACTTGTTCTGCAGCTTTTTTGTTTTTGTATAACAAATTTTTTTCAACGCTAAAATATTTTGCTATCTCTCTATTTTTGTTCGTCAATGCTCACTAAATATGTTATACTGGCATTAGTTTAATGCGTACGTGATTTTTTAGAAAGCGAGGCGTAGATAGTATGATAAGTTATAAAAAATTATGGAAGTTATTGATAGACAAAGATCTAAAGAAGAAGGATCTGGTTACTTTAGCCGGTGTCAGTACCTATACAATAAATAAGCTGAATAGAGGAGATAACGTTACAACGGATGTTCTGCAACGCATATGTAAGGCTTTAAATTGCAATATTGGCGATATTATGGATATTATTGATGATGTAAAGAGTTGATAGCGTGATAATATAAGCCTGAAAGTGGTGACGAAATGGAGATATTCGATAACATAAATAAGGTTGTTAAAACTGACTTAGAAAAATCTATTGTTAAAGGAAGCCGACTGTCTATTGCTGCCGCATGTTTTTCTATTTATGCGTATCAAGCATTAAAGAAACAGCTTGATGGCATAGATGAATTGCGGTTTATTTTCACATCACCGGCATTTGTGAAAGAAAAAGCTCCCAAAGAAAAACGTGAGTTCTATATTCCCCGTTTAAATCGTGAACAAAGCTTATATGGTACAGAATTTGAGGTTAAGCTGCGAAATGAACTTACGCAGAAAGCCATAGCTCGCGAGTGTGCCGAGTGGATTAAGCAAAAAGTAAAATTTCGTTCCAACACCACAGGAAGAAGTATTGATTCATTGCTTGACGTAAAAAATAGAGAAAATAGCTATTCCTATACGCTGATGAATGAGTTTACTACATCTGAACTGGGGATGGAGCGTGGCAATCACATTACTCATTCGGTAATCAAGGTTCAGCATACTGAAAGCACTCAGTTAATTAAGCATTTCGAGAGTGTCTGGAATGATAAAAGTTTGTTGCAGGATGTTACAGACGAGGTCTTAGATAGTATTACTGCTGCCTATAATGAAAATGCGCCTGATTTTCTTTATTTTGTTACGCTGTATAATATCTTCAATGAATTTTTAGAAGATATTACTGAAGATGTTGTGCCAAACGAAGCAACAGGTTTTAAAGAAAGTCAAATATGGAGTAAACTGTATACATTTCAAAAGGATGCAGTGCTTGCTATTATTAATAAGTTGGAAAAATATAATGGCTGTATTCTTGCAGATAGCGTAGGGCTGGGTAAGACATTTACCGCCCTTGCCATAGGCTGGAAAGCTATTCATTAGCACTAGAACAGTACAACAATTCTTTGGCGAAATACGAAGGAGGAATCTTTGAAAGGAATACGCTTGATGATATGAGGTTGGCATTTGAATTGTTGGTGAAAGACCTATTGGGTAATGATAAAAGCTTTCTGCTATGAAAATAATTTGGACTATTCCGTTATAGAAAATGAATGGCTTGACTATTCTAGAGATACAAGTAATGAATGATATAT
>CAYVGQ010000259.1:0-1571 GCA_964450295.1 uncultured Phascolarctobacterium sp.
ATAATATGAAAGAATATATTATGCCGGTTTATGAGATTGTTGAAAGAGCGGAAAAGGCAATGAGATCTGCCGGATTGAAACCGCAACTGTTGCCTGTACGCGGTGGTACTGATGGAGCAAGGCTGTCTGAAAGGGGCTTACCATGCCCCAATATTTTTACCGGTGGGCACAATTTTCACGGACGGTTTGAATACTTGCCTGTTCCCTCACTACTTAAATGTATAGAAGTATTGATTAATCTGGTGCAAAAGTAGGCAACACAACTTCATCATGTAGCAATCTTCGGGAACCTTTGGGGAAGGTTGCTAAAATAAAAATACCTGCTTGCTTTGCAGGTATTTTTGTTGTCAAACTTATTGACGCTTCATGCTTTGCAGCAGAGTTTTATCTCCTGCGGTAACGCGAAAGGATTCGTGGCATTTTTGCAGGGCTTTGTTATAGGTAAAGTTATCCAGTGTATTTTTTTGCAACAGCAGTAAAGTTTTTTCACGCTGTTTGACAAAGCACAGTTGCAGTGCCCATGCCACCGCCATTTTAACATAATATCCTTCGTGTCTGACGGCGTTTAGTTCGCATAGCGTATCATCTATATAATCATCATCGTGATAATAAGACAGTAGCATTACAATCGCAAAGC
Organism: uncultured Phascolarctobacterium sp.; assembly: GCA_964450295.1. Lineage (GTDB taxonomy): Bacteria > Bacillota > Negativicutes > Acidaminococcales > Acidaminococcaceae > Phascolarctobacterium. The sequence continues at coordinate 638 of CAYVGQ010000259.1, forward strand.
GCAGTTCGTATTCATGAGAAGAATTAAGATATTGCTGTAGAAATTTTCGCCCCTGTTCCTTATTCTTTTTAAAAACTTTTAAACCGACACAGGTAACATCGCAAATACTCCAACTGTCGATACGTGGCACAAAAAGTTCCAAATAATTTAAAAGTTCTGCAAAATCAATCTTCATAAGACCTAAGACCATCCCGCATAAAGTGGCTTCTTCGCTGTATCTAAACGGTTCCCGTAAAGCCTTAAGAAGATAAGCGCGCCCAGCGTCGCCATGGCTTATTTCCATTGCCAGTTGGCGCAAAACAGGGATACGAATACCAATGATATTAGTTATGCCGGGGCAAAGAACGCTATGAAAATTTTGATACTTTCTATCCTGCATACTCAGCAGGCGCTGACGCAATTTTTCCACGGTAAAATTTTCCTTTCACCTAGCTTAATATGTTATAATTATAACGTATTTAAAAAACTTTGGAAATCAAAGATAAACCGATCTAGTCTGAAACTCCTAACGCGCTGCACAAGAAGTTGGGGATACCGGCAAATAAAAAATATTCATACGGTTTCAGAAAGCAAGGTAAAAATATGACAGAGCAGAAAATTACAGAACCTCAGCAGCAACAGGAAGCAACGGTTCATAAACGGCGCCCGCGCTATAGCGGTACTTATCCTAAGAGCTATAATGAAAAATATAAAGAACTACAGCCCGATAAATATAGTGCTACTGTTGCAAGAGTCATTAGCAAAGGCAGTACTCCTGCCGGGATGCACATTCCGATTATGGTGCAAGAAATATTAAACTTCTTGCAGATACGTCCGGGACAAATAGGTTTTGATGCTACATTAGGCTATGGTGGGCATACTTTAGCCATGCTCAAGGCTCTTGGTAAGCAGGGTCATATCTATGCGACGGATGTCGATCCGATAGAATCAAAAA
>CAYVGQ010000260.1:0-1546 GCA_964450295.1 uncultured Phascolarctobacterium sp.
ATTGCAGACAGCCTTAATCGGGGATCCAATGATATGGACAAATCAAAATGATATTTTTTTATTTCTTGCGCCATCGTAAAAACAGAAAAATAATCGCCTTTGCTCTTATGCTGGTAGGGAATTACATGCTTAACGTTATCTACATTCTTGAATAGCTGTACCAACTCTGGCTTAACTAAATACGAGATTTCAGCATTAGGATAGAGCTGTTTCAACAAAGGGATAACCGAAGTTGCATGTATTAAATCACCCAAATGCATTACGGCATCAATCAAAATATTTTTATACGGAGAGACATTGCGGGGCATCATAGACCATCCCTTTCTTTCTCTTTTAAATAAAAATTTTCAACCATAAATCTGCGACCTTTAGTCTTAAAAGTTGCCTGTAAATACATTTTCCCTGCATATTTTTGCCCGGCTGGGGCATTTTTACTTCTGCGAACTCAGTTTCTGCTAAATAATTATAATATTTATCATTAAAGCCGCAATACCTTTTAAATTCCCATGGTTTATATCTGCCTGCATAATGAATAATGGCAGGCTTGGCTTTTGCTTCTATTGCGGCCTGGCGAAATTTTGCATTGAATAATATCTTACTGAACAAATAGAATATTGGCGGAATAACATTCCAACATAATGGTATTTTATACCATTTATTCATAAAAATCTTATTCAAGGCATCCTGATCGTGATGCGGCAGTTTTTCTTTTTTCGCCAACTCCAATACTTTTTGACCATAACCATTGATACGCCATTCTTTAACATCGATGATTAAAACCCCGGAATTAAAATAACTATAACTGTCTGTCAATTCCAGCACCAGTGTTTTCTGCTTTCGCAGCCTAGAAGAAGCTAGAATTCCGTAATCAGGTATAGCTCCCAAAGGGAAAGTCCCAAGATCAATGTTCCACAAACCATCAATATCTTCACAAACCAATAAATCTACGTCAAGATAAATAATCTTTTCTACGGCTTCCGGAACTAAGTCCGCAATCATCAATCTAAAATAGGCCGCCCGGCTTATCAATCTCAATAAACTCTATTTGCGCATGAAATTTTTCCACTGTTTTTTGGATAAGTTTTGCTTTTGCAGCACTAATCTTATCGCTTAAAATAAAAAAACGTACTGTCTCCGGAATCTTTGTATTTTTCAGAATAGATACCGCAACCACCGCTACATGCTGGGCATAGTTATCGTCAGAAGCTAGTACAATATTTATATGCTTGTTCATCATATTATCCTTATCTGATTTCATAAAACTTCTTCCATTAATATATTTTTATTATAGCATATGTATCCACTTAATGTAACTGTCGTTTGCTTTATATAAGGTATGTGTCCGAAGAATCAAATGATTCTGCAAACAGTGGCCTTTGTCAGATGGCTTTATATAGACTTTCAAGTTCAATGACAGTTATTTTACCGTCCAAAGCTTGTTCTTGAAGGTCCATGATATGGGCAATTGTTTGGTTGTGTTTGTCATATACTTCTTGAGGAACTGGTAGGTTTTTTTCTTCATATTTTTTAATTAATCTTAATTTTC
>CAYVGQ010000261.1:0-1541 GCA_964450295.1 uncultured Phascolarctobacterium sp.
CATTGATACGCCATTCTTTAACATCGATGATTAAAACCCCGGAATTAAAATAACTGTAACTATCTGTCAATCCCAGCATCAGTTTTTTCTGCTGCCTTAGCCTGGAAGAAGCTACAATCCCATAGTCCGGCACAGCTCCTAAAGGGAAGCTACCAAGATCAATTTCCCATAAACCGGCAATATCTTCACAAACTAATAAATCTACATCCAAATAAATAATTTTTTCTACGGTTTCCGGAACTAAGTCAGGAATCATCAACCTAAAATAGGCCGCACGGCTCACATGTCCACTTAAATAAATATTTGCAAATTTTTCGTTATCTATCTCAATAAATGTTATTTTCCCATGAAATTTTTCTACTGTTTTGCGGATAAGTTTTACTTTTTCAGCACTGATTTTGTCGCTTAAAATAAAAAAATTTACCTTCTCCGGAAACTTTGTGTTTTCCAGAATAGATACTGCAACAACCGCTACATGCTGTGCATAGTTATCGTCAGAAGCTAATACAATATTTATATCTCTGTTCATCATATTATCCTTATCTAATTTCATAAAATTTATTCTTCAAATGTTTTTATTATACCATATATCTTCAATCAATGCCTCTGTCGTTGCCTTTACATCTCTCTTCAATAAGCTTATAATAAAATTATTCTTAATCTTCCGGAGGAAGCCATGTTTGCTTATCTGCTTTTAACAGTGTTATTATATATTTTTTCATATTTATACTATTTAAAGGTTTCACATGGATTAGGACATAAGGCAGAATTTTTACAATTAAGGCGTTTTCTGCCCTGTGCCATTTTAGCTGTTTTACCTTCTGCGCTGGCACAAATTGAATTAACCAACAATTTATTGTTCACCAGTTTAATTACCGGCTTGGCTTGGATAATTACCTATCCGCTCTTCTACTGGCTTACCTACCGCAAAAATTCTCCTGACTTTGGCTTCCATTTCGATCCCGTTTTCGGTTTATACATTATAGGCTGGTTATCCGCCCTAAAAATCCTCGTGCTCTACTTCAATTTTTTGCCGGTTGTGCTATTAACTTTTGTGAGCACAATAGAATTTTTAATTTTATTTATTCCCTTGGCGCAATGGATTTTTTACTTTTTGTATAAATCATGTATCGACGAAAATAGCCTGATGATGCTACGGGAAACACATTATAATGAAATAATTGAGTTTTTTAAATCTTTTTCACTGCCTGTTAACTTGCTACTCTTCCTACTTCCAACTTCGTTGTACGGCATTATTCTTTATTTAAATATCACCGCTACGGCAAATACCTCTGTTAATCTTGATCCTTATCGGCTATCAGCATTACTTGTCATCACTATTTTTCTAACAATCTATCTGTGGAAAAAAGGCAAGGGTGTATTTGTTCGTACCGGCATTGTTGAATTATATTTAGATGTAAAAGAATATTTTGAAACAACTAAATTATATGTGCAAAACATGAAGCAACGACTAAAAGATTTAGAGGTAACACCTGCACATCCCAATTTTACAAAACCTTCAACTATTCTGCTGATTATCG
>CAYVGQ010000262.1:0-1530 GCA_964450295.1 uncultured Phascolarctobacterium sp.
GAAGTAGCTTCCATAACATAAATCCCGCCCAAAATAATCAGAAGCAGTTCTGTGTGCGTCAAAAGCGCTAGCGCAGCGATACCGCCACCCAAAGCCAAAGAGCCCGTATCGCCCATAAAAATTTTAGCGGGATAACGGTTAAAGAGCAAAAATCCTAAACAGGCACCGGTCAAAGTCAAAGCAAAAACACTTAGCTCCGTACTATTCATCTGATAAGCAATATAAGCATAAGCCAGAGTTACCGGCACAGTCACCGACGCAGCCAGTCCGTCTAATCCATCAGTCAAGTTGACTGCATTAGTAGTACCGACTATAAGTAAAAATGCCAACAAGTAATATAAACTACCTAAAGGGACACTCAACGATGTCCCTGGAATATTCACCCCTAAATCAATCTGCGGCTGTAGCTCCAGATAATAAATATAGGCTCCCGCCAATAAAAATTGCAAGAACAACTTCTGCTTAGCCGTCAGTCCTAAATTTCTTTTCATCACTACTTTGATATAATCGTCGACAAACCCGATCAGAGCGTGACCAAAGGTCAGCAACAAAGCAATCAATACTGCCGGGGTAAGTTTGCACCATACAAGCATGGCGACAAGAACAGCTGTCAGCATCATCAAGCCACCCATCGTTGGCGTACCACTTTTCTTTAGATGCGCCTGCGGTCCGCAGTCACGGATACTCTGACCAAATTTTAACTTATGCAGCAACGGTATCAAAATCGGTCCGCTGACAGCACAGATCGCAAAAGATGTTACAAGCGCCCCCCAAAGGCTGAAATCCATTTTCTATCAATCTCCAAACTTATAACTGTTTATTTTTTAATACTGAATCCAAAAGTGCATCGACTTGCATTGTACGCGATCCCTTCAGTAGTACGATGTCATATGGCTGCAGCATATCATCTAAAACTTTTGCGGCAGCATCACGATCAGCGCACCAGATAGCTTTCCCACCCAGTGTTTCTACGGCTGCAACTATCGCTGCAGCCTCCTCGCCATAGGCGATGACTAGATCCGTTTGTTCGCGCACGGCAAACTGTCCCACCCTGCGGTGCGAAGCAGCGGAAATATTCCCCAGCTCCAGCATATCTGCCAAAATTGCAATCGAACGGGAACCCGAAGTCGCCTTCTTCGCTTCATGAAGCGTTTTTAAAGCAGCTTCCATCGAGGCAGGGCTGGCATTATAGGCATCGTTAATAACAGTAATTGTACCTAGTCGCACAATTTCCTGTCGGCTGCCCGTAACTTTTGCAGTTGACAAAGCTCTGGCACTATCACTTAATTTTACACCAAAAGTAGCTGCTACTGCAATCGCTGCCAGCGCATTTTGCACATTATGTTCCCCGATAAAAGGCATCTCGATTTCCGCTTTAGTCCTCAAGCCTGCAGTAACACAGGTAAATACACTGCCACGTGCCGTGGTTACTACATTTTCTCCTCTAAAGTCTGCCTTAGGTGAATAACCATAAGTAACTACTCTAGCTTGCGTTTTATCTGCCATTGCCAGCACATATTCATTATCGGC
>CAYVGQ010000263.1:0-1516 GCA_964450295.1 uncultured Phascolarctobacterium sp.
CACCGGCAGCAGTTATCCGCTGGGGTACTAAACCGGAACAACGCACACTGATTACAACTGTTGGTAATGCCGCTGCCGATGTGGCAGCAGCCGACTTAAAACCGCCTGCAATCTTCATTGTCGGCAATGTCGTAAAACTGCGTGATCAGCTGCAATGGTTCGATAACAAACCACTTTTTGGTAAAACGATCGTTGTTACCAGGGCCCGTGCTCAGGCTAGCGTACTGACTAAACAGCTGGAAGATGACGGAGCACGCGTACTTGAAGCACCGGCTATAAAAATTATACCTGCCGATGATTATGCCCCTCTGGATAAAGCAATCTCCAATCTTAATACCTATAAATGGCTGGTACTTACCAGCGCTAACGGTGTTAATGCCTTCTTTGACCGTTTGATAAATGCCGGTCTTGATTCTCGTGATCTGGCCGGTCTAAAAATTGCAGCCATCGGCAGTGAAACTGCTAAAGTCTTAAAAACTTACGGCATTGTCGCCGATCTTGTCCCTCCGGCCTTCAAAGCCGAAGAACTTGCGGAGACAATTGCCCCCGAGCTATCAGTGGGCGACAAAATTTTATTGCCCCGCGCCAAAATAGCCCGCGAAGTATTACCGGAAAGCCTGCGTACTTTGGGTGCCAGCGTCGATGTTGTAACAGCCTACCAAACAGTCGCGTCCCTTGATAATCAGAACGAACTTTTGGCAGCCCTTCAAAACAACGAAGTATCAATGGTCACTTTCACCAGTTCTTCTACCGTTACTAATCTTTTGGAAGCATTAGCAGATAAAAAAGATCTGCTAAACAATGTCACTATCGCAGCTATCGGTCCCATTACAGCGGCTACCTGCCGTAAAAACAATCTGACACCTGCTATCATAGCCGATAATTTCACTATTACAGGTTTGACCGAAGCTATTAAAAGTTATTATAAGGAGTGATCAGTATGGGCTTTCCTATTTACCGTCCCCGCCGTCTGCGTGCAAGCGAAAACCTGCGCAATATGATCTGCGAGACTGAACTTTCCGTTAAAGATCTTATTTACCCGTTATTTGTAGTTCCCGGTAACAACATTAAAAATGAAATCGAATCCCTGCCCGGCAACTATCACTGGTCCTTGGATCGTCTGCCTGAAATTCTTCAGGAGATTAGAGGGCTTGGCATCCCCGCCGTGATTCTTTTCGGTATTCCCTCTTACAAAGACGCTATCGGCAGCAGTGCTTGGGACAGTGAGGAACCTGTGCAAAAGGCCTGTCACCTCATCAAAGCACAATATCCTGAACTGATAGTTATTACCGATGCCTGCCTTTGTGAATACACTGAGCACGGTCACTGTGGTGTGCTGGAAATGGAAAATGGCTGTACCGTCAATAACGATGAAACCTTACCTCTGTTAGCTAAAATTGCCATTTCACACGCTCAAGCAGGTGCTGATATCATTGCCCCGTCCAATATGATGGACGGTTATGTCAAGGTCATGCGCGAAGCTCTGGATGAGTCCGGCTTCGGCAATATTGCGCTG
>CAYVGQ010000264.1:0-1510 GCA_964450295.1 uncultured Phascolarctobacterium sp.
TAGAATAATAGGCCATATCGGCGTAAAAATCAGTTTTAGCACCTAAATTATAATCGACCTCCATTTTAGCGTACCAGCCGTTATCACTGCCGTCATAGCCTAAACGCGGCATAATTCTGTTTTCACTGGTACCGTCCAGCCGATTGACCCAAGTCTTGCGCGAATAAATATGCTTGCCTTTGGCAAAAATCTGCACATCATGGGCAATCATTTTATCATTAGGATATATTTCAAAAGTCTTTGCCTTAATCAAAAGGCAGGGCTCATGTTTTACCGCCGGGCAACGCGTTGTCTGCCCCCCTTGATCAACAACGATTCTGTCGGGATAAATAGTCGCGTGCGGCGCTTTAAAATAATCTTTTGCGCCTTTGCCGTCTATTTTTTTGATCTCGCCGGTCTTAGAATTAAAATTATAGTAAACCCACTCGCCGCTCATCGTCGTATCCGGTTCTTGCAGCGTTCCGCCCTGTTTCAGCCAGACATCGCCGGTTTTCATATTACCTTCGGCTCTGCTCGTCAGCAAAGTTTCCTCCCCTTGCCTAATCTTAACGTTACCTTCGGCAACAAAATCACCGCTGTTTTGATCATACACCGCACCGTCGCTCCACAAGGTTATCGGCAACGGCTCCGCGGCTTCCGCCTGTTTTTTCTTCTTGCTTTTATCTTTGGCTACATTAACTTCGCGTTCCTGCTTTTGATCTTGAAAGTCCGGCGCGGTATAACGAGCTTCGCCGGTAACCTTATCCTCGGCGAACACAGCCACAGGCAATACCAAAGTCATTAAACAGGCAGCAACTATAACTTTCTTTTTCATGCTTTCGCTCCTAAATAAAATTTATCATCCATAAAAAAGCATACAAATATCCACTACATATTATATCACAATTTTAAAAATAAAAAACCCGCCGTTACAGCGGGTTTTGCATATACGCATATTTTATTTGCCCTGATAGATCATTCCTTGGATAGCAATGTCTTCCACAGTCTGCACATAAGTAGTAGCACCTACCGGAATAATCACAGCTTTGCCGGTAACAAACGCGCCGCCTACCGCACCGATTGGCCCTAGAACGATCATCCCGCCAATAGTAGCTCCGGCTGCTCCGGCTGCTGTTTTAGCTTCCTGTTTAGCGACATCGCCAATATAAACAGGCACCTTTACTCCGTCCAAGGCGTAAACATGTGTAAAATCAATATCAATGCGAGCATCGCGGCCAAAGCTGCGCGGCTGCACTACTTTTTTAATCGTGCCTTCGCCCATAGCACCTTTCGGCAGTACCAAAACATCGTTTACATAAACATTATCGGCAAGTTTAAAATGCACCGGTTCGCCGGCCTTGTCTTCCCTACTGTTCAATTCTTCGGTAAATTCCACCTTCAATACCTGGTCTTTCGGCAAAGTAACGCTTTCCACAGCAATAATGCCGTCTGTAAAAGCAATATTAGCCAAAGCTTCCAATCTGGAGGATAAAGACCCTTCTTCAACTTTACCGTTCAACATCATTTCCAC
>CAYVGQ010000265.1:0-699 GCA_964450295.1 uncultured Phascolarctobacterium sp.
GAATAAAGCGCGTAAATGGGCGACATTGCGGCGTAAAAAGAACGCTGACAAGAAGGTTGCGATAATTTTCCATAATTATCCGCCGCGTAACTCTAATATAGGCAGTGCTGTTGGGTTAGATACCATTGAAAGTATTCGACTTGTATTACAGGCGCTACAAAATCGTGGCTATAAGGTTGATACAATTCCGAATGATGGGAAAACGTTTATTAATAAATTAACCGCAAATGCTACTAACGATAGAACCATGTTGACAGAAAAACAGCTTGCAGCGGCTAGTAAACTGAGCAGTGCTGCTTATAAAATTTTTTTTGAGCAGCAGGATGATTCTGTTAAAGCACAACTAGTTAAAGACTGGGGAGAGGCACCTGGAGAAGTGATGAATTATGACGGTGATCTGCTTGTCCCGGGAACGATGAACGGTAATATTTTCATCACGGTTCAACCGCCACGCGGGTTCGGCGAAGATCCCAGTAAAATTTATCATTCACCTTTTTGTGCGCCTACGCATCACTATCTGGGGTTTTATCACTGGCTACGCGATATCTGGCAGGCTGACGCCGTGGTACATGTTGGTACACATGGTTCTTTAGAATGGCTGCCTGGGAAGAATGCCGGCCTAAATAATACTTGTTATCCGGATATATCTTTGGGGGACTTGCCTAATCTTTATCCATATCTTATTACTATTACCGGTGA
>CAYVGQ010000265.1:709-1507 GCA_964450295.1 uncultured Phascolarctobacterium sp.
TGGCGCGGCCTGCTTGATAGAACATTTGCCACCTCCGATGACAGATGCCGGTGTATATGATGAATTAGAAGAGCTGGAAAAGTTGATGGATGAATATTGCCATTTTGAAACTACGCAGCCGGAGAATTTAGAAAAGCTGCAAACGCTGATTTTGGCAAAGGTTGAGCAAGCAAATTTACGTGATGAAGTTCAGTTTGATGAGGAGAAGCCTTTTAATGAATACGTCCTCGACCTGCATAACTATATTACGGATCTTAAGAATATGCAGGTACGTATAGGATTGCATATTTTAGGTGAACCACCTAAAGAAGAAAATCTTCGCGAATATTTGCTGCTGTTGACGCGTCTGGAAAATGGTGACATTCCTTCGCTGATGCAGGTACTGGCAGGGCAGTATGGCTTTGACTACTATGAACTTCTGGAAAACAGTGGGTTAATGTATGAACCTTTAAACATTACTTACGGTGCTTTGATTGATAAATTGCGTGAACGTAGCCGTGAAATAATAATTTTCCTGGTTGAGAACGGTTTCGCAGAAACAAAGCTATGTGAACTTGAACGATTGGCATGGGTTCATGCCGGAGATAAATATTTCAAAGAGAGTCTTAAGCAAATATGCTCCTATATATGCAACACTATTTACCCCAATTTGATGCTTACTACGCAGGAACGTGAGAATTTGTTGCGTGGTCTAGAAGGACAGTATATTGAGCCTGGACCATCCGGCGCTCCTAGCAGCGGCGGCGCGGACCTTCTGCCGACAGGACGAAATTTTTATGGTATTGTTCCAAGAAATCT